>JAAFKI010000111.1 GCA_021399345.1 Candidatus Heimdallarchaeota archaeon | reverse complement strand
ATGTCTTTAACAGCAGCTGAAATTATGACTGAAGCAGGTTTTGCAGATGTTAGAAGCTTAAAAGGTGGAATGTTCGATTGGGAAAAAAAAGGATATCCTACAACAACAGAAGTAGATCCAAATTACCCCCTTGATGAGTATAAATCAATAATTGCAACAGATATATCCAAAAAGAAACTTTCAATTGATATGTATATTGGGGAAGTAAAAAAAACTGTGGATGCTCGAGGTCTCAGTTGTCCTGGACCTATACTAAATTCGAAGAAAGCAATAATGAAATTGAAGGTTGGACAAGTGTTAGAAATTTTAACTACTGATCCTGGTAGCAAAACAGATATTCCTGCTTGGGCTCATGTAACTAATCAGGAACTAGTTTCCTCAGAAGAGGTTAGCTCAGAAGAATTTCGTTTCATTGTTAAGAGACTAAAATAACGAGATTTCCTAGGAAATCTTATATCCAAAGTTAAAGAAGTAAACTCATGAGAGCTATTATACAAGATAAACAGGGACCTCCAGAAGTTCTACAACTACAAGAAGTAGAAAAACCAAATCCTGAAGAAAATGAAGTATTGGTAAAAATATATGCAACATCAGTAACATTTGGTGATGTATTTCTTAGAAAAATCCCTCTTGTATTATCCGTCATCTTCAGTATGATGGGGATGAAACGAAGGAAAATTCCAGGTCATGAGTTTGCTGGAGTAATTGAAGCTGTAGGTAAAGATGTGAAACGATTTAAGAAAGGCGACGAAGTTTTTGGATCCACTACTACGTTGAAACAAGGTTCTTATGCAGAGTACATCTGTGTACCTGAAGAACGAAAAGAGGGAGTAATGGACATCAAACCAAGTAATTTAAGTTTTGAAGAAGCTGCTGCAATTCCAATTGGTGGAGTTACAGCATACCATATTCTTAGAAAAGCAAATATCCAGAAAGGACAAAAGGTTCTGATTTATGGTGCTTCTGGAAGTGTAGGTAGTTATGCTGCTCAGTTTGCTATAGCTTTTGGAGCTGAGGTCACAGGAGTTTGCAGTACCAGCAAAATCGATATGGTGGAATCTTTGGGAGTAGATAAGGTCATTGACTATACTAAAGAGGATTTCACTAAAAGTGGTTTAACTTATGATGTTATTTTTGATGGAGTGGCTAAGATTTCCAAATCGTATTGTAAAGACTCACTTGCAAAGGATGGAATCTATCTTTCTGCTAGATTTTCTACAGAAGAGAAAAAAGAGTATTTACCTATCTTTAAAGAGCTTAGTGAAGCAGGATTGCTGAAACCAGTCATAGATCGAAGCTATCCTTTGAAGGATATTGCAGAAGCACACAGATATGTTGAAGAAGGACATAAAAAGGGAAATGTGGTAATAAAAGTACAAGATTAAAGTAGCTAGAGAGTATAATTTGAAATCCTATGAGGTTGCATGAAATGGATAAATCTGAGAAGTTTTGGGATAGAAGTGCAAAAGAATATGAACATAAAAAAATAGATTGGGAAAAGATTTACAACAAAGCTGTTGAAAACACTAAAAAACATCTTAATAGTAGCGATGTTGTTCTAGACTATGCTTGTGGAGCAGGAGTGATAACTGCACAAATTGCTGACTATGTGAAAGAGATTCATGCCAATGATATCTCATCTAAAATGATTGATGTTGCACAAAGAATAGCAGACGAACGTAAAATTAAGAATATAAATTTCTTAAAGACAACCATATTTGATGATAGATATGAAAAGGAATCATTTAATGTTATTACAGCTTTTAATATTCTTCATCTATTAGAGAATTCATTAGAAGTTATACAAAGGATAAACCAATTACTTAAACCGGGAGGGTTGTTCATTTCTGAAACACCATGTTTGAGAGAGAAAAACTCATTCTTAGGCGGTTTCCTTAAATTCCTAAGTAAACTTAGAATAATCCCTTACTTGAATCCCTTAAAATTCTCTGACTTGGATGTTTTACTAACAGAAGGTAATTTCCAAATTATTGAGACTGAAGATTTACAGCAAAAACAAACGAATTATTTTATAGTAGCAAAAAAATTACATTTGTAAAATAAGGGATATAATAGAATAATCTATAATGTACGGGGATTTTTGGGCAAAAGAAAAACTAATAACCTTAGATTAATTATGATTCTATATGAAAATGAAAGCAGCTGTATATGAAAAATACGGGGCACACGAAGATGTTCTTGAATTAAAAGAGGTAAACAAACCTACTCCTAAGGACAATGAAGTATTAGTAAAAATTCATGCTACTGGTATCAATTTTGCTGATTATGGTTTAATTAGAGGTAAGCCTTATTTGGGTCGTTTATGGTCAGGTCTGCTCAAACCAAAAAATCCTATACTCGGAGCTGATATAGCGGGACTAGTTGAATCAGTAGGTAAAAACGCAAAGCAGTTTCAGACTGGAGATGAAGTATTCGGGGACATAGGCTCGGTTGGCTGGGGTGGTTTTGCAGAGTATGTATCTGTTCCAGAAAATGTTCTAGCATTGAAGCCAACTGATTTATCATTTGAGGAAGCAGCAGCATTACCTCAAGCAACACACGTTGTCCTACAGGGACTTCGTGATCATGGACAGATTAAGTCAGGACAGAAGGTTTTGATTAATGGCGCGTCAGGTAATAATGGTTCACTTGCTGTGCAGGTTGCCAAATCATTTGGGGCAGAAGTGACAGGGGTTTGCAGTACCAGGAATTTAGAATTTGTCAAATCTCTGGGAGCTGATAAAGTAATTGATTACACACAAGAAGATTTCACTAAAAGTGGGCAACGGTATGATTTGATTTTTGATATAGCAGTAAGTCACTCGATATCTGATTATAAACGTGCATTAAATCCCAAGGGAGCTTATATTGCAGGTGGATTTAACTCAACCTCTCTGTTCTTTGGACCATTGATTTCAATGTTCGGAAGTAAGAAAGTGGCTTCATACATGGGTAGTCCAAACATTGAGAATTTGGAATTCATTAAGGAGCTTATTGAAGCTGGTAAGGTCAAACCTGCTATAGACAAACGTTTCCAGTTAACTGAGGTTGCTGAAGCTATCCAATATTATAAAAAAGGTGCTCAAGGAAAAGTAATCATAAATATAGTCTAGAAATAAACAAACTGATGATTTCATTACCATTCTTCTCTTTTTTTCATTTTATAGTTTCTAAAAAGCTGAATGGCAGTACTCTCTGATAGGACATTCTGGACATTTTACCTTCAACATATAGAAGAAATTACCAACTACTACAACTATAAAACTGAGTAAAGGTATTAGAGGTATTAAACCATATATTGAGTAATTTGAAACAATCCCAATAATAGTTAGAACAATAGGTGTAATCCATACTAAGAACATTGCCCATGACCAATTCTTCTGACCTGCATGCTTGTGTAAAAGTGTTTTACCCCATACATCTACATTCATCAATTTCTTTGCAGTCTTCCCTGTTTCTTCATCGGTTGAAGATTCAATAATTCTGAAATAACAATGCTTACACATCGTAAATGGCATTAGTACAAAGTAAAACAAAAGAGAATAAACTGAATACGCAACAGCGGCCCATAAATGGAGATAATATGATCCCCAAGTGCCAAGAGCTATTAAAACCAAAACAATCAGTATTGATATGGGTTTATAAAATGGACACCTTGGGATAAATCCAAAAAAGAAAAACTTAGATTTCTGATCTTCTGCCATTTTCAATCACAACCAGATTTATCTTATGATATATTTAAACATAATCCGTCATTTCTTTCTAAATAAGTGAAAAAAGCCAAACAACCTTCTCATAATATTTTTTGAAAACTTTTCCGTTTTCAGCTCACATTATCTTTGTAATATTTCATTGCTTCTTCTTCTTTTCTAGGTTCAAACCTTCAAAAAGAAGAGTAGTTATGATGAGTTTTTGTTCTGGTGGCATGTTAGCCAGACATAGTTGAGCATATTTAGTAGCTGATATGAGTGTCATTCCTTGGGGGTCTACACACACCCTACAGGGGTACATCACGTACCCTCCTACCCCGTTCACACTACTCTCGTAGTGCTTTCGGATCGCTTGTTTCCCATTCTTGATGGTATAGTGGATAGGGTTCCATTTCTCTGGTAACTTGACTACAATCCCCTGTGGGAGGTGGTCGCAAGGTTACTTGAGCGGTAAACCCCACTCCTACCTCATATTGATTTTTTGACTATAAATACCCCAGTAATATCTTACTTTCAGTCTTCTTTCAAATTGATTTGTCGTAAGATTAATAGGACTATATGACAAATTCATTTTATAACCTAATTGTCTAATGTATCAACCACTCTGGTAAATTTTTTTGGTCTTACAGTTCTTCGATAGTCTCCTTAAATATCACATTTCTCTTCCGTAAGTATTCAATAACTTGGTGATAGACTTCTGAATGTTTTCCTAATAGTTCTGGAGGAATGATTCCTTTTTCTTTGAATTTTCCTTCAAGTACAATTTGAGCTACAGCTGTACAAGTATATCCTGTTGTTCTTGCTATAGATAAAATGCGCTTCTCTCTATCGTACTTATCAAGCATATCATAAGTATAACGTAGTTTCTTGTCATCTTTAATTCCTTCAATAACTATCTTCATAATAGTATGATCTTCATCTCCCTCTTCAAACATCCAATGATCAAGTAGAAGTTTACCTGTTAGCTCAATTGGTTTGATTTTTTTTCCTTTTACATCAATTTCCTCTGTATTGAAGAATCCTGCTTCCATTAGCATTTGCATCTTTTCTATATGATCAGGATATCTCAATGTTTTTTCTTTCATGAAAGGGATATCCATAGTCTTTAAGAGAGTTCTGAGGCCATCAGTATTAATGGCTACCAGAGGTCCTATATCTGGAAAATCTAATAATTCAAGTTCAGATAATGCTGGCTTAACAACTATCTCACCATTCTTAATATATCTCGCTAATAGGATATAATCCTCGATTACCTCAATGGGTGGATAAGGTGACTTATAATCAAAAAGCCAGTTTCTTTCTACAGGTAATCCCCCAACATAGCATAGGAAACTTTCTGTTTTATCTAAGATTGAATCAATATAACCAAGTATGATGTTACTTGAACCAGGAGCAACTCCACAGTCAACAACAGCTGTAACTCCTTTCTCCTTTGCTAATTCATCTAAGCTTAATGCATCT
>JAAFKI010000110.1 GCA_021399345.1 Candidatus Heimdallarchaeota archaeon | reverse complement strand
TCCATCTACTTTAATACCTTGAACGGATAGAAAATCTGAATATTCTCCCAAAAGTGTTGGTTTAATGAACTCACTGGTTTTCAATATCTTCATTCCTCTATTATATGTAATGAAAATATATTGACCTTCTGCATGTATATGAGTTATCTGATAATTAGTACCTGAACCAAAAGATATCTCTGCACATTTAATTGGATTTGAAGGTGAACTAATATTGATTATGTGACATTGCTCATTAGAGCTAATATAGACAAAATCTCCATCAACGCACATATTTTCAAAATAACCTTCAATTTCAATGTATCCGAGAAATTCAGGAGAGAGTTGATTACTAATATCATAAATTTCTAAACCATTAGTAAAGCCAAATCCATCTTCACTAGTTGTTTGAAATAGATAAATTCCATCAAGAGAAATTCCTGTTATATGACCTATGATGGGTATATTACTCAAAAATACCCAATGTGCAACTATAGGAAACCTCCGCAAAAATAGCCTATCATAATCACATTCGATATACAAATCTCCAGAGAGTATGAATTCTACTCCAGATGCTCCAAAATATCTTTTTTCAAGATAAGGGGAATTTGGATTGCTTATGTTGTAGACATTTAAACTACCCTCAAGTATATAGATGTGATCCCCCTTAACATAGAAATTATCATAAAAAACATGTTCAGGATCGATAGAACTTATCATTTGAGGATTAGAAGGATCACTAATATCAACTAAATAGAAAATATAACGACTTTGAACATACATATAGTCTCCAGAAACAACAATCATGTTGGGATCTGATGCAGGGAAAGAACCAATCTGGATTGGATTCGATACATCAGTAATATCTAATATTTTAACTTCATTGACTGTACTGACATATGCATAATTACCTTCTGTTGTAACATAGTTAGTATCTTTTCCAATTGGATAATTGCTTATAACTGGATACTCAGGTTCTTTCACACTAAGACTTACTTCATTTTCCCCCCATCCTGAAGCATTTGTAACTGAGTCATCCAAATATGTTATTGTAGAAAAATCTTCAATATACATGTTAGTATATCCAAATACAGAGGACATACTTCCAGTGCTACAAGTGAAGAGATAAGTCAATAAAAGTAAAAAGGTGATTGCTTTCAGCATATTCAACTTCTTTCCCTTTGATTTTCTTACCATTTTTCTTTAACCGAGATAGTACACCAGTATTGCTAATAAATCTTCTTAGATTAGTAAATAATTCCTTCTTTCTTACTTCTTGTTTGGATCTATTACCCATTTAGCTGCCTCAACTCCATTCTTACTTAAAATTGAGTTTATTTTTCCTATATGATGCTGCGAGTGACGGATATTGTAAATCAGTCGATGGCTTAAGGTTGAACCAGTCCAAAAATAACTATTCTTTCCCTCTAATTCTGCAGTAGTAAGGTTTTTCAGAAATAGCAGACATTTCTCTCTAACCTCTTTTAGATAGCTCTGTAAATTTGTTTTTGTAAGAATAATTTCAGGTTCTTCTCCTAGATCTTCTTTACAATCAAATCGATCTGGTTTTTTTCTCCAGTTTGTTCCAAAATAGAAATCTAAATAGTAGATTGTGTGATAAACTTCCTGCCAGAATTGAGGTTTATTTGTGCTTTCAGCCCATAACTTATCTGGACAAAGAGTTATCGCTTGATCAATCATTTGTATAAAGCTAGATAGTTTTCCCTACAAATATCCAAAAACAGTATATCTTCCATTTATTCCACCTTATAGAAAAGTAAAGTTTTGATTATTAAAGGAGTAGGATTTATTTATCAGATATTATACTGTTTTTCAAATAGTGATTCAATGAATGATGATATTATTGTTCAAACTAAGGATTTAGTGCGTTCTTTTGAATTCGGTGAAACAGAAGTTTTCGCATTAAATGGCGTAGATATAGACATTTACAGAGGAGAATTTGCTTGTATTCTAGGTCCTTCAGGTGCAGGAAAAACAACCTTATTGAATATGATAGGTGGAATTGACTATCCTTCGAAGGGTGAGGTTATTGTTGATGGTGACAACATTAGTGAATATAACAAAGATGAATTGAATGATTATCGACGTGATAGTGTTGGTTGGGTCTTCCAATTCTTCAATATCGTTGCAAGCTTACGTGCTTGGGAGAATGTCGGGTTAGCTCTTGAATTTCAAGGTCTTAAAGACAAAAGTGAGATTAAATCTAGATCATATGATCTACTGAAAAAAGTAGGTTTAGAAGGTAAAGAACTCAGGTTTCCAAGTCAATTGTCTGGAGGAGAGCAGCAAAGAGTTGCCATTGCTAGAGCCCTAGTAAAAAAACCTAAAATCATCGTAGCTGATGAACCTACTGGTAATCTTGACTTTGTTACAGGACAAAAAATTGCAGAACTGATCAGAGATTTGAACAAACAAGAGGGTACTACTCTTATTGCAGTTTCTCATGATATTAGTATTACTCAATACGCAGACAGAGTCCTTCATCTTAAGATGGGAAAAATAGAGAAAATTGAGGAACAACCAGATTCCGTTGGCTATAAGAAAGTAAGAGAGTGACTTGATGAAAATTTTAACTAAAAAGATTTTTCGAGATATTTGGGATAGCAAATTTAGATCACTTTCTATTGTTATTATTATTTCACTGACTGTGATGCTGCTAGCAGGATTAAGAGCTGGTCATCCTGTACTATTCAATACTTATGACCTAAATCTGGAGTACTATAATGTAGCTGATGGCACATTCACTTTCTCTGAACCGATTGAATCAGGCAATGTTACTATGATAAGAGAAGACATTGGTTTTATGAATCAAAATTACATATCAAACATAGAAGGAAGAATCAAATATCTAACTGAGATTGAGTTTCAGGGAAAGAAGTTTCAAGCAGTAGTTCTTGGTATAGACTTCCCCAATGAAGTAAACCAACTTGTTATTGAGGAAAAAGCTCCAGATATTGCTGATGAAAAAGATATTCTTCAATCTAATACTAGTTGCTTAGTAGATACTCATTTTGCAGGTGGATTTTTAGGACAAGATGTAGCACTTGATGATCAAATCGAAATAAGATTCCCTGATAGTGAAGTTAATTTCACCGTCAAAGGGATTGCACAAGATTCTTATTATTCTTACATGGTTGATGAGATTACTAGTATGCCATTAATGGGTAATCTTGCTGTCATTTGGATAAACACCCAAATTGCACAAGAACTAAGGTTTGAAGGAAATTCAGTAGTTAATCAAGTATTGTTTACTGTTGAAGAAAGGCTTAACAAAGATCAAATCCTTCATGCTGCAGATGCATTGTCCTATTTCTTTGGAGATCAGAATATATCTGCTAATTCAATGAAGTTTGTTGTTTTCGATGAGACCGATGAATACACCATGTTTGTTGGTGACGCTGGCGCAATCGATAAAGTAGGTACAATTTTTGGAATTATCGGACTAATCATTAGTATTGTAATTATTTTTAACACACTAAATAAAATGGTATATGCTCAACGGAAAAACATCGGTTTATTTCTAGCTATGGGTTCACCAAAAAGGAAGATCTTATTTCATTATGTAGGTTTAACTCTAATTCTCAGTATATCTGGGATTATTATTGGAATTCCACTAGCATATGGTTTAGCAATAGGTATGGCTCAAATGGTTGTGGGGCGTATCTATGGTCTTCACCAAATTGACCTTTCAGTCCCAACTATGGAATTCGTATATGCAGGGGTTATTACTTTCAGTGTATGCATAGTTAGCTCAATTCTTAGTGCATGGACAATAACGACAGTAACTCCTCGTGAAGCAATGGTAGCTTCCTTTACAAGGATTAAAAAAGTCAGCAAAACTTTGGCTGAAAAGATGTTCGGGTGGATTCCAATGTTTAGATCTATCCATATGATAATTCCACTCAGAGAAGTGTTTCTTAAGAAGAAAAAAAGTTTGATAACAATTCTAGCACTTATCACTTCTATGATATTCTTGGTTAACTCACTTGCAATGGTTTACAATATCTATGATATAATGACAGCAAATTTTGATGAATACAACACATATGATGTACAAATAATACTGGAAAATCCAGTACATTTTGGAGCCATTAATCAATTTTTGAATAATGACACAATAGAGGTTCTAAATGAAATCAATCATTATGAAATCTTCATTGATGTTTACACAAAAATTATTCACGATGGAGAATTACTTAGCTGGACGGAGTTAGTTTGTTATCAAGAAAATTCCACCTTACGTTCTTTCAATATTGTTGAAGGTAATCTAGACAGTAAATCTGATTTAAATAATAACACTGTTCTCCTTGGAATGGCAATAGCTGGAAAGTATGATTTAGAAGTAAATGATGAAATAGAAGTAGGAATTTTGGGTAATTATTCGGTGAAAATAGGTGGCTTAGTAGGAGAATTCATCGATTATTCAATTCTCTGGACTTACGAAGCTCTGCAAGAGAGTGGAGCCAATGCATACTTTGGATTACCCAATAACTGGGTAAATGGGATTCAGTTTACTGTGACTGGAGAAGCAGATGTAAATAAGATTAGAGATGAATTCGAAAAGCAGTTTGACGTTGCTTTCTGGATTGAATCTGAAACAGCTAGAGAAACTACACTAGCTATGATGCAAGCAATGATAGGAATAATGGTTCTTGTACTTGGAGTTGGTCTTCTAATTGGGGTATTGTTCAGTTTTCAGTCTATGTATGTAGCTTTTATGGACAGACACCAAGATTTCATATCATTTAAAGCAATGGGAACCAGAAAAAGACATATACGGAGGATAGTTTTCTGGGAAAATGCTATTCTTAGCTTCTTTAGTTTAATTCTTACAATACCATTTGGATATTTAACCTACTGGTGGACTATAGATTATATGCTTGAAGACAAATTCTACATGTCAAAATCCATTCCATGGTTCGCTTGGCCAATTGTTTTAATCTTATCTCTACTTGCATTATGGCTCGCAACGATGAGATTACTAAGAAAAATAAAGAAAATGAACATTGCTGATGAATTACGACAAACTGGTGCAACATGATTAAATAGCACTCAATCGAATTGCGAATTTGTCAAATATGAGCTCCCTGAAGATAATGACGGTTTAACTAATCTAGAGGAATATACTTATTCTACTTATCCAGATAATTCAGACTCTGATGGGGATGGTTATTCTGATGGGGAGGAAGTTCTAGCAGGAACTGACCCCCTTGACCCAGATGATTATCCTGTAGTGATTCCTGAGTATTCAAAAAATATGCTGTTCTATGTTCTGGTTAGCATTTTAGCATTTGCGATTATTCCCGTCCTGAGAGATAGAAGAAGATGAACAGAACATTTCTTTTCTCCTTTTTTATTTATATGAAATAGTGAGAGATGGTTCTCCAGATATCATTGATTACTGTTTTGATAAATCGAACCCGCAATACTCACAGAATCTATCATCTACGTAGATCTCTTGCCCACATTCAGCACAAAACCAGGTTTCCCTATTTACTTTAAGATCTG
>JAAFKI010000109.1 GCA_021399345.1 Candidatus Heimdallarchaeota archaeon | reverse complement strand
TCATCGAAGATCAATCTTGTTTCGATTTCTTCTTCTTCATCAGTTCTTTCTGTAAGTAGAAATAGATCTTCATCTTCTTCACTTTCTAAAGCCCTAGCTCCAGTTAGTGTGAATACAGAACTAGTGATAAATAATGATAAGATTAATATTATTGCTATTCTTTTCTTAAACTTCATTAGACTTCCCAACTTATCGGCATTTATAATTCTATTGTTGACCCTTTTGCTTAGATTTTTTTTTGAGCAAACATAAATTTATTTTCTGAGAATGTAATTCTCAATCTTCAAGCATTCTAATGGCAAGATATAAAGTTTTCTAGCATTCGAATTTTTGCTCTACTGAGAATGAAATTCTCAAGTTTGGGAAATTACTCTCTCACGATTTTGCCCCTTTTTGAAAAGTTTTTATAGTAAAATTTGAAAACTCACACTATAAGAGGTTAGCTCCATGGAAAAATCTGTTGAAAATTATAATCTTACTGAGACTGGGAGAAAAAAAGTAGAATGGTCAAAGAAAAGGATTCTAATGGTTATTCTTTTCACCCTATTAGTACTAATTTCTGTTGCAGTTCTGATTGTATCGTTTGTAAAGAAGACATTCCTGTTTGAACTAGTACGAGATTATTTTCTCATACCGCTTGAAGCAATAGGTTATTGGTCTATACTATTGTTTTTGGTTTTAATGGTAGTCCAAAGTCTAATTGTACCAATACCCTCTGAATTAGTTTTACTAGCTGGGGGTATGCTATATGGTTCATGGCTAGGTGTCTGGGGTGTAGTGTTAGGTGTTGCAGTAGGTGTTGTTGGTTCAGTTTTAAGTGGGGTAGTAACATACTATATAGCTAATAAAGGTGGAAGACCTATTCTAGAGGCAACAGGAGACCATATGAAACTTGCAGATAAATTTGTCTTTGCTATGGATCTCTGGATAGAGAAGTGGGGAATATGGAGTATAATTGTGGGAAGAGCAATACCTGTTGTGATGTTTGATCCTATCTCTTACGCTGCTGGAATCTCTAATGTAAAATGGAAAATGTATAATCTTGCTACATTCATTGGTTCAATTCCTAGAGCGATTTTCTATGCTGTAATTGGGTATCAGATGGTAACTGTTGGTGGGCTTGATATACATAACCTTACTCCTGAACAATTGGATACAGCAGCTGGAAACTTTAATCTTATATTCTACATCATTTTTGGTTTTCTGATTTTGATGTTTGTAGTTGCAACATTTGTATCAAATAAAATTCAGAAGAAAAGAGAATTAACTCAACAAACTGAATCCAAAACTGAATCCAAAACAGAAGGAACTAAAGAAGAAAAAGAAGTAGTAGAAAATAATGTACCAGAAGAGTCTACCATTTAGTATTCTTCATCAAGATTTACAATATTTTTCACTTGCTCTCCTTTGATGAACCTGTTAACATTCAGAAAGAGTTCTTTTCTTAGGTCGATAAACGAAAGGTCGGTTACCCATGCTCGATGAGCACTCATGATGATATTGTCTAGTTCTTGAAATGGATAATCTGAGGGATAACATGGTTTAGGAGTTTGTTCTTGTTCCCCTCCTCTTCTTTCAGGATAATTGTACCAGACATCAATTGCTGCACTTTTTATCTTATTTTCTTTCAAAGCTTCATAGAGAGCTTTATCGTTAATAGTTCCCCCTCTTCCAACATTTACTATTATGGCACTTGTTTTCATAGCTTCAAAGTCATCCTCATCTAGAAAGTTTGCTGACTTTGTAGTAAGAGGTAAACTGTTGAAAATGAAATCTGCTTGTTTCAATGCTTCTTTTTTATTATCAGGTAGAAAAACTTCCACTTCTAAGTCATCACAATCTTTGGTTCTTTTAATAGCTAGATATTTCATGTTAAATGGTTTGCAGAAACTTTTGAAATGTTTAGCAATTTCTCCAAATCCTAGAAATAGAACTGTTTTATTAAAGAAAGAAACTGAAGTACCTCTTTGTGGATCCCAGATTCCTTGACGTAGTAATTGATCACTAAATTGGATGTTTTTGGATGCAGCATGCAGCATAGAGAAACCATGTTCCGCAATGATAAAAGAATGAGCATGAGAGTTACAGAAGAGAATTCCTTTTTCTTTGAAATGCTGGAGATTGTGCCTATTAACACCTGTTCCAAAGATTTGTTGCATTTTTAGGTTCTTAGTTTTTTGTAATTGTTCATCTGTCAATCTTCCACCTATAACGATATCAGCTTGTGCAAGTGCTCCATCTTTTTCTTCTTCTTTCAAATCTTGATAAAAAAGAAGTTTTGCAGAATCATCTAAGATTCTCTGAGCATCTTCTTTATCTTCTGCAGTCAAATTTCCCAATAATAAAACATTCATGATGGGGGATGAAATAAGAATCTTAAAGATTTTTTGCTTAAACAACAAACCTCCGAACTGCAAAAGAAACTTCAAATAGTACAAGTACTAGAGCTAGCATAGTCAAATGAGCGAGAGTACAGATTCTTCTGATATGCATGCTTTAATCAAGCAGTTGAAGTATAGTTCTATTCCCTTACAAAGGGAAAGAGCAGCCTATATTCTCGCAAATTTTCGGCATTCTAAAGCTTTGGAAGCTTTATTGAATGCTCAACTACAAGATCCTAATCCCAAGGTAAGAGATGCTGCTTCCCAAGCTCTTGCATCTTTAATTACTTCTGATGATTTTGATGAGGGTATCGTAGAAGAGTTAAAAGCTCAAGACAAAGATATTGATCCACGTTTAGGGAGTAATTTATTCAATCTTTCCAAGGAGTTTGAGATTATAAGAAAAGGGATGAAAAAAGAGAAATACAATCAAAATGATTCCATTGAACTGAGGCAGCTGTTTAAATCAGTTGATAAGGATCGCTATCTTAAGAAACAACCTAATGTTAAAACTTTGATCAATTCTATTCTTCTCCTTCCTATTGATAACCCTGATATGGGTAGAGATGTAGCTATTGGGATAGGAGAAATTCTGCGTGTCAGTACTGAGGAATCAGAAAGATTAACTGCTATAGGTTGTCTCAACAATATCATAACAAACATAGACAAATATACACCTTATTTTGGTATTGCTGAAGCTTACATAATGATATTCAAGGCTTCAGAAGACTATGAAATGAGAATTACAGCTTTCAAATGTTTGGAAGAACTTATAGTCAAGAAGAAGTCGTTAGCGAAATTAAATCAATATACCAATGATATAGTTAAACTATTGAAATTCTCTTATGACCAAAAAATAAGAGAGATAGCATTATTTGCTTATCCTGATTTGATCCTAACTAAAGAAGATAAAATTCCCTATCTTGTTGATTTAATTATAGGGGTAGTTAGAGCAACGTATGAGGATAGATTGCGTGAGATGGGGTTAAAAGCTTTAGAAGCAATAATCATACGTGATTATCTTTCAGATTTAAATGTTCAACGAATTATCAAGATCCTAAAATCTCATCACACAAAAAATGTTAGAATAAGAGCAATAGAATTATTCACTCAATTAATTTTTCAATCAATACCAGAGATAGC
>JAAFKI010000108.1 GCA_021399345.1 Candidatus Heimdallarchaeota archaeon | reverse complement strand
TGCTGTTCATGTAAAAAGTGCTTCTGTAAGTGTTCTACCCTAGTACAGCTCTTTGACTTGTTTGAGCAATAAAACCATTTTTAACAAGATTTTTGATATATTTTTTTCTTACTCTGGATAAAAAATAAGAATGTTAAGAAGAGATTTTAAACTAATTTAACAGCAATCTTCTAGCTCTTCTTTAAACTCTTGAGCGTTCATCATCAGATAAATAATTTTGAACGTTTCTAAAATATGTGTCGTTTCCTTAAAACTACAGTCTTTAATGATTTCTAGAACCTTCTTCTCATTTTGTTCAAATAGTCTAATTTGTTCTTCTTCGTGAAACATATCTATTTTAGACATAAGTTTTGCTAAGCTGTTTACTGTTGGTTGATCAATTTTTTGAGATAACCCAATAAGCGCACCAACTTTTTCAAGTGTAGCTTCACATATATCACATTTCCAGGTATCGTGGGCCTGTTGACGCAAAAGGAAAATTTTTGCTTTTCGTGCATACAGTGTTTCTGTAGCTGTTTTACCAGTAATTACTCGTTGACCAGCTTTTATTAATAGACCTGCTTGAGTTAATTCGTTTATATATCGATAGATTGTCTTATCTGATTTCTTGTGATGGTCAAGTTTATACAATAACAAAACAGCTCTAATAAGTTTATCATCTTCTTTGGAGAATTTGTCTTTTTTTACTAAACTACTGATTTTGTCTTCAGTCAAAACTCTAGTATACTTTTTGACTTCAGTCTCTTTGACTTCAGTCTTTTTGACTTCAGTCTTTTTGACTTTAGTCTTTTTGACTTTAGTCTGAAGTATTTCCCAATCAGATACTTTATTTAGAAGATTCTCTAATTCATCTTTATCTTCAGGAATTACCCAATTTTCTAATTTTTCTTTAAGTTTGGGTAATTCTCTTTTTTCAATAAGTTGATTTGATTTAACAGTTATTTCTCTTACTGATAAACGCCCCTCTCTTAAAATAGCCAGAATTGGCCAATAACCTTGATCGTAAAACATCTCCACTTTCTCTCGATCTTTAACTATCTCTACTTGTTTCAATAAATGATCGTAATCTTCAGGAACATCTGTAAATCCCTCTGGTGTGCTCATTTTTATTTATCTCCTATATTATTTCATCACAGAAGCGTATATTAAACTATCGTTGAGACAAGAATGAATTCTTCTTATCCTATATTGTTTTCGCATAATGAGAAATCTTTATATATGTAAGTGGGAAGATGTTCTCAGAGATTGAGAATATTGACAATCTCGGAATAAGAAAATTCGGGTGAAAAATAAAATGGTATTGAAAGTCGAACAAAAAAATGAACTAATAAGAAATTTCAACGCATTAAAAGAACTGTATAATTACGAGTTTGTTGAAGAAGAGAGCTTATTCCAGATTCTTAATCAGGTTGCAGAGAATATGTATAATTATACTCTTGCAGATGAGTACTCATCAGATTATGATAAGTACAAGAATCATATCCTCCGCTCTGCTCTAAAAGAAGAGCATAACAAATCCTTAACTAAGCTTCTTTTGCACAAAGGTTCTTTCCTTTAAACTCTTTATATTCTTTTAATGATAGAAAATGACACAATATGTACACACAAGTTGTGGTTGATAGTTAATAAGAATAGTAAAAATCATATATCAGAGGTGGTATCATGGCACTAAAATCAGACTATAAGAACGAGCTAATAAGATCCTTCAAGAATGTTAAAACATTGTCTAATGTGGATATTGATAATGAAGAAGAAGCAATCAAGTTAATTGATCAGCTCGCTGAAATATTATTTGAATGTCAGTATGATAATCAAAAATGTCCAAGATATGAAGCTTATCAAAACTATAAAATCAGACAAGAGTTGGAAAAAGAAAGATTCAAAGCTTTAGAATTACAGTACATGGTTATTGGAACGTTCCATTAAGCTTAATCTTTTCTTTCTTTTTCTTTCTTTTATGATTCTTTATTCAATTTCTCTTTCCCTTTAAGTAATCTTTAAAACATCTCTTTCTTAAGAGTATATTATATATTTGTAGGTGATCTTATGGCTAAGAAGAAAAGTAACGAAGAATTAACTGTAGATATAAAGAATCTCGAGACAAAGATAAGAACACTTGAAAAATTCATCAATGAAGATAAGAAACAAAAGGATGTTAGTTTGGAGAAACTAGAAAAATCTTCTAGAGATGTTGATAACGGATTAAAGAGTGTTCAAATAGAACTCAAATCTACCAATTCAATTTTCAATGATAAATACAAAGTACAAGAAAAATTACTGAAAAAAACAATAAGTGAATTTAACGCATTTCAAAGTGAACTTGAAACTGAACTAGAAAAGGTTGCAGAAAAAGATCAAATTATGGAAGATTTGAGATCTCAAGTTAAGGAAAAAGATATTCTCATTAGTGAAAAGGACAAGAATCTAAAGAAAATAGATACACAATATGAGGAAACCCTTAATAAACTTGCAAAACTGAAAGCTGAATTTGAATCACTTGAAATAATTTACGAACAAACTAAAACTCTTCAAGATGAACTGAAGAAGAACTTAGAGACAACTGAAAAAGAATATACTGATTTCAAATCGAAAGAAGAGCCTATAATGTCTCAAAATGATAGTATTCGTTCGATCTTGAATTCAACTGCTCAGGGAAAGATTTACCTAGCACTTGTAGAAGCACATCCAAGACATATGACAATTGATGAAATTGCTGATCTTATTGACTCTACGCCTGTTCTGATTAAATCATCATTATTGTCTTTAGAAGAGTTAGACGTAATTGATTTCAATCCGGCAACAAGAAATGTTAAACTTCCTGAGTGAAACCTCTTTTTTTTCTCTTTTTCTCGCTAATAGTTATTCATTTAATATGATACTATTTCTCGAATTTGATTAAAATGGATGAATACTTGAAAGCTAATCTAGCTAGATGGAATGAAACCGCTGCAGTTCACGCAAAATCCTCCGACTATGATCTAGAAGGTTTTATAGGAGGTAATAACAGTTTACATAAGATCGAGCTTGAAAGTCTAGGAAGCGTTAAAGATAAATCTTTACTCCACCTTCAATGTCAATTTGGAATGGATACACTCTCATGGGCAAGATTAGGAGCTAATGTTGTAGGAGTGGATTTTTCAGATAAATCAATTAAGCTAGCTAATGAAATCAATGATCATCTCAAACTTCCTGCAAAGTTCATCTGTTCCAATATTTATGATCTTCCTGATGTATTAGATGAGGAATTTGACATAGTTTTTACATCTTATGGTGTTCTATGTTGGTTACACGATATTGATCAATGGGCAAAGATTGTTTCTAAATATCTTAAGAAAGGAGGAACATTCTTCATTTCTGAATTTCATCCGTTTCTATGGATTTTTGATGATGAAAATACTAACAAACTGGAATACAAATATCCCTATTTCTATGGTAAAGATCCACTTCACTACAAAACTGAATATACATACACTGAACAAGAAAAATCTCTTGAGAACATTGACAATTACAACTGGCAACATACCTTTGGAACTATTATCACATCACTTATTCAAGCAGGATTAAAGATCCAAGAAATTAAAGAATATTCACATACTTATTTTAAACAATTTCCTTTCATGGAAGAGAAAGAAAAAGGTGTTTGGACCTTCAAAAACGACAAGTACAACCTACCTCTAGTTTTTTCAATAAAAGCAGTCAAAGAGTGATTTTGTCTATTCTTATTTATACATTTCAACAGAACTTTCTGGTAACTTTGTCATGAATAACGCCTCTACATTAGGTCCAACATGGCAGATTACAGCTGGTCCAATAGGTTCATAAAAATAGCTCAAGGGTTGAATCTTATTTTGAAGAGATTTAGATAACCTCTCAAATTTGTCGTTTTCATTACCATACGCTCCAGATAAAGCAACATTACCAAATTCTTGAGCGTCTCTTGTAACTTCTTCTATCATCGCTTCATATCCTGCTTCCACACCTCTAATACTTTTTAGAGCATCTATCTCTCCCTCAACAAAATGCAGTAAAGGTTTCATGTTCAATAAAGATCCAATAGCATGTCGAGCTCTTCCAATCCTTCCACCTCTAAGAAGGTATTTTAACTCCTCAACCAAAATGTAAATCTTGGTGTTTTTCATCATTTCCTTGATTTCATCAACTAGTGGACTCAGTTCCATACCTTGTTCTCTTCGTAGAGCTGCATGGTGGGCCATCACTGTAATTCCAAGAGAAACCGATAAAGTATCAATGCATGTAATTTTTCCTTTGAATTTTTTTGATGCTATTGTTGCATTTTGAAAAGTAGCACTTAGTTTGTGGCTAACACCAAGATAAAGAATGTGATCAGTTTCTTCTAGAGTTTTTGAAAAAACATCATGAAAATCCTTAGGAGAGGGTTGAGATGTTGTGATTTTTTCTTTTGAATGAACAATCTCATGTAAGAATTCTTCTCGAGTAATTCCAACTCTATCTAGAAAATCTTTACTCCCTATTATGACTCTCGCAGGAACAATAGGTATTTTATATTTTTCTTCAAGTTCTTTTGGTAAATCTGATACCGAATCTATAATTATAGTATAATGGTTGGTCACAATAGTTGAGAGAGTAAGTTCTTAATAATATTTCACATGAAACGAAAAAACAGATTCAACTCTAGAAGTCTTAAACTACAGTAAAACTAAAAAGAGCATGACAAATAAATTATGGATGTTATCTGCATTTCTTATTATCCTTTTTTCCAATCTATGCAAATTAGTTTAAAGTGAAAATATTCCCGACAAAAAAGTTCATAATAGGTTCTAATCGTAGTAATACAATCACTTTTTAAGTGATTTATAAGAATTACAAATGTAAAACATCCTAAGAATGCATTCTACGATGAAACTAGGTGAAAACTTTGAAATTAGATGATAATCAATTCTATGTTCTAGATGCTGGTACTGAGAAATGGATATTCACTACTCGACCTGAAGCAATATCTCAGATGAAGGACGTAGTGAAAAATGGTAATGGAGAAAGCGTGAAGCTCCTTTGTATTAATACAGAAGAGGATAGTTGGGTTATAGAACAATACCCTTGGAAAGATATTGCATTTGAATTAATAAAAGAACATGGGTGATATAAATGGAAGTTATCCAAATACCTATAGAAAAGATAAGTCCAAGTCCTTTTCAACCAAGAGAAACCTTTGATAAAGAAGCAATTGAAGAATTAGCAGAATCAATAAAAGCTTATGATTTGCTAAATCCTATTTTATTAAGACAAACTGGAGACGAAACTTATCAGATAATCGCAGGAGAAAGAAGATGGAGAGCTGCTCAATTTGCAGGTTTGAAGGAAATTTATGCGATTGTTAAAGATATTGATGAAAGTCAGCAAAGGATAGAATCTTTAATTGAAAATATACATAGAAAAGATCTATACATGATCGAAAAGGGTCGTGGAGTCATGGAGATTTTTAGGAGTGAAGGAATCGTACAAACACCAAAAAGTCTAGCTAATATTATTAACAGTATTGAGCGGAAAAAATCAAGAAATCTTTCTTTGATTCCAACTGAGGAAAAAATTGATGAGATTTGTGTAAAAATACATATCAAATCTAATACTCTACGATTATGGTTAGAAGCTGCAAGCGTTGCCCCCGATATTATAACTGAGGAATTAAGTAAACCAGTTGACGAGAGAATACCAGAGAGAGTACTTTCAAGATTGTCGACAATTAGCGATCCAGATTTGCAAAAAAGTACTTATGAAAAAATTGTCGAACAGGATATGGGGAAAGATCAAGCAAGCAAGTTTGTTTCTCAAATCAAGAAAATACCACGAGCTGAGCAAGAGGCTATTTTAACTGAAGGTATTCCTATTGAAGTTATTGGTGATTCAAAGGAAGGCTATAGTATTGAGATTCCCAAAGATGAGATTGAAACGGTGAAAAAAGCTGTTTCAGTTGGTAAAAAGAAAGCAGCTGAAATACTTACAAAACCCATTATTGAGGAACGAGGAAAGCATAGAAGGAATCTACATGCACACAATAAAATTTTAGATTTACTAGACGATTTGTTTTGCCCATGGTGTGGTAAACCTGCATCAACACATCTAAGATGGAAATGCCATAAAGATGAAACTCTTGAGGAAGCAAAAGAGCAAGCTAAGGAAAATTATTCTGATGCTTCTCATCGAAAAGAAGTAGATCCAAGATTTATGAAGAAGAAATAGCTTTTCTCATAGGATCTTTTTTATTTTTCACAAAATTTCTTATATTGATATTGATTTAATAAATTGTGAATATGCATCAGTTAAAGCATCAGGTGTCATTAGAAATACCTTTTGAACAAGTTGGAATAAAAGATAGTTTCTGGTCTGAAAAACTGAAAGTAAACTCAGAAGAAGCAATCTTTCATCAATGGAAGAAACTTGAAGAATCAAAGACTATAGATAATTTTCGAATTATTCACGGAGAAAAGAAAGCATTCAGGGAAGGATACTTTTATACTGATTCTGATGCACACAAATGGACTGAAGCAGCTGCAGCAATTCTGATGTCTAGAAAAGACAATGATTTATTGAAAATTCTTTCCAATTATCTTGATCTTCTTATTTCTGTCCAAGAGAAAGATGGATATGTTTTCACATATAATCAGTTTCATTTTCCCAGTGAAAGGTGGATAAACCATCAAATAGAACATGAGTTATATACACTTGGTCATCTAATTGAAGCTGCGATTACTTCTTACAAGGCAACTAACAAAGAAAGCTATCTAGATGTGGGGGTAAAAGCCGCTGATTTATTAGTAAAAGTGTTTTCTAATGCTTCAGCTGAACAAACCCCAGGTCATCCTGAAGTAGAAATCGCATTAATCAAGCTATACAGATTTACAAAAGAAAAGAAATACTTGAAACTTGCAGAAAAGCTTCTAGAAAAGAGGGGGAGATTCAAATTATTTGGAATGCGAATCTTCAAAGAAAATACCTCCCAAAAGAAAAGAGCTAAAGAAGTTTCAAGACAAGAAGAAATCTTTTTTGATAAAAAAGAAACCAAACAAGAAACAGTAATGAGTGATTTATCCAAGGATGGTCCAAAAGGATTAGGAATAAGATTTTTCTTATCGGCACTATCTGGGAAGTATTTCCAACAAAATAAACCTATAAGGAAACTAAACAAACCTATCGGGCACTGTGTTAGATGGGGATATTTAGCTACAGCAACTGCTATGTTGTATCAAGAAAGAGGAGATACGAAATTATTGAAATCTCTTCAAAAAGCATGGGATCATATGGTTAAGAAACGAATGTATATTACTGGAGGAATAGGTTCTCTTCCTCTTCTAGAAGGCTTTGGTAGAAATTATGAACTGAACAATAAATATGCTTACAATGAAACATGTGCTGCAATAAGCTCTGTTTTTTGGAACTGGGAAATGTTGTTATCAACAGGTGATGCTAAGTATGCTGATTTGATTGAATGGCAACTTTACAATGCTGTCCTTGTAGGTATGTCAGCTGATGGAAAATCCTATTTTTATAGGAATCCCTTGGAGGTGGATAATACCTTCGAACGAAAAGAATGGTATAAGACCGCATGTTGTCCTTCAAACATATCACGAACCCTTGCTAGACTTAGTAAGTACATCTATAGTTTTAATGAGCGTAATTTATGGATTCACCAATTTGTTGGAAGTGTAGTTGAAGTTCCATTAAATGGAATAAAAGAGTCAGAGATCAAAGTTGATATGCAAAGCAATTTACCTTGGGATGGAAGAATAACGATTAATCTTGAATGTAAAGAAAATTTAGATTTCTATTTGAATATACGTATTCCTAGCTGGACAGATAAACCAGAGATTCACATTAATGGAAAGAAATTGGATAAACTAAAGCTAAACTTGAAAGAAGTAAAAACTGCTTCTGGAATCATTCCTTACGAATCATATTATATTAGCATGAAAGTAGATTGGGAATCTCAAAATGTTATCGAAATTAATTTTCCAATGCCTATTAATATTCATAACTCTCATAAAAAAGTTCGAAAAAATAGGAACAGAGTTGCATTTTCAAGAGGTCCATTAGTGTACTGTTTTGAAAGTTTGGATAACCATAATCTGGATATTATGAAAGAACGTGTCAATATAATGAGAAAAGCTATTGCATATACTTCTGAAGGATTAACAAAACTGAAAATGTTGAATAAAGAGAATGAAGAGTTAATTGCTCGCCCATATTTTTCATGGGGAAACAAAGGAAAATCCTCTATGCTTGTTTGGATAAGAGAGTAAGCTAAAGAGATCTCGAGAAAACCATAATTCCTGAATATAGGCATTAAATTTATAATGAAGTCGTAATTCAGAAAGTTTACTGATTTGAATGAAAGGGAAATCAAAGGTTGTTCTAGTGACAGGTGCAGCTCATGGGATAGGTCAAGCTATTACTGAGTATTTGTGTCAAAAAGGTGATATTGTTGTTGCTACAGACTACGATTCTGAGGGTTTACTGAAGTATAATTCCAATGATAAAATTCGTACTATAGAAATGGATGTAACCAATCAAGATAGTATTCAGAAAGCAGTTGATGAAGTAGAAAAATTGGTTGATGGTATTGATTGTCTAGTCAATAATGCAGGATTATTTGTTGGTGGTCCTTTAGTCGAAGTTGATTTCAAGGATATTCAAAAACTGTTTGATGTGAACGTTCTGGGTTATCTAAGAGTTACTCAATCATTTTATCCTTTATTAAAAACTAAGAAAGGTAGAGTTGTTAATATGAGTTCTGAGGTAGGAAGAATAGCCTTTCCGTTTAATGGACCATATTCAATGTCAAAATATGCTATAGAAGCTTTTTCAGATTCTTTAAGACGTGAATTTCAGTTTCTGGATATGAATGTTGTAATTATTCAACCAGGAGCGATTAGAACAAGTCTTCCAGAAGCTACGGTGAAAAATTATCAAAAATATATGGAGAATTCTGATTTTAAAGAAGTGATTTCTAGAGTGTGGAAAGTATTAGAAACTGAAAGATATGCTGATCCAATTTTTGTAGCTAAGAAAGTGTATAAAGCTGTTCACAAGAAGAAACCTAAATTGCGCTATAAAGTGAAGAACAATATACAAAGAGGATTTCTTGAATATTTACCTGCATCATGGGCAGATTTTCTAATTAAAAATTTCATATAATAATCACAAAAGATTTAAGAAAAACTTCAACTTCCACAACTTCATGGTCCATAGTGTAACAAGAACATTCGGTGCTGAATTTATAATTTTGGACATCATTTTCTGTGTTATATGGATGGCTTTTCTGATACGTAAAAAATACATTCTTCAATGGTTGTTTGGTCTATTTGGAGCTGTAGTGGTTTTTCTATTCGACTATGTCTTATGGTACACAGTTAAAGATCCCCCTATGCGCATCTTAAGTGAATTGCCTGATTTTTTTGAAAATCTGCCTGGTGGTTGGGGACCATTATTATTCTTAATTTACTTCTCTTTCACATATGGAATGATTGAATTCAGCTTTGTTGCTGTGATGTTAAGTGCAAAAGGATGGCGAAAGATGCTATACTGGACTATGTTTCTTTACATAGGTTGGTTCTTTGTAGCTTTCTTCCCTAAGGTTCTACCTTTAGCTGATAATACTGTGTTTATAGTAAGAGAAATGACTTCAGGAAGATGGTTACAAATAGGAATGGCTCTAGGTGGTTTTTCAGCAATTATTCTTTTCAAATATATTTGGAAACCCTTCAAATCTGTGACTTGGAAGAAGATTGGATTTCTATTTTTAATTGGTTTTGTTGTTCATTTTGGGATGGAAATCTCTCTATTATCTGCAGGAATTAGACCAGCCCAAGATTTGTTATCAGTCCTTGTTTTTAATAGTCTAATTGAGTTTAATTCAGGTACACCATTTCTTTTCATAATCTGGATTCTTACGAAAGATAGACGAATAAGTACAGGCGGGGAAACGGAAGAATTGGTCTTTGAAACAGTTGCTATGCCTTCTAATGATTTATATTCTATAGATCCAAGTGATGACGAGTAATAAATATTTAAAGAAGTTTCAAATCTTTCAAAGCAGCTTTATAACGAGGAACATAGTGTTTTGGTATGTCTTTACCATGAAGAAATCTGTCTAAGGCGTCTGCATCTTTTGTTAATTCTGCAATTTCGTCTTTTGTGTAATTTGTTTTGTCTGTATGGAGAATTGTAGCTTGATAAACGATTTCTATTTCTTTTTCAGAAAGGCACCCTAATTCTTTACCAAAGGTTTGGTTGAATTTATTCAAGAAGTCTTTCACAAGAGGTCCCCCTTTAGATGCATGGTCTTCAAAAATACCTGTACGAATTAAGAACAGATCATGAATAGCACCTGCTATTCCTGCTATCTCTATATCTAATCCTCTAGATGCAGCAATTAGCTTAGAAATTTGAGAACAGGTAAACATATGCTTCATACTCCACGATAAAGGTTGATCTCGTTCGAAATCCTCCATTTGTGTGATTTCATCAAGTAATAAGTTCAGAATCTTGTTTAATCTTGACATTGATAGTGTAGATTCATTTATTGTACTCAGATGTTCTTCCTTCATGTAGTGACATTATTTCATGAGATTATATAATTTGTTAAAAATAGAAAAAGAGATTTTTTATTTAATTATATGTAAGATTCTCTTGAAGTAATTTGTTGTCTTCTCATAATTTTCCTTTAGAAACAACGCTAAATGCATTTCCTTGTTATAAGTGATGAAAAGTGGAACCCAAAATAAAGTTAAAAGTATCGTGTGAATATATTTTGATAACCAGATAATGAGAATATTCACCCCAATTAACCAAAAAAGCATTGAAATCAAAAGGACAATACTCATCCAGTTTCTTTTGATTTTCGTTATCCATTCAGCCAGAGCTATAAGAATAAAGGGAATGAGAAAAGTATAGTAATTTTTGTAAACACCACGAGAAATGAACATGTGTATACCTATGATATAAATTGCATTAAAGGTGAAAAATGATTTTCTATTATCTATTAAATGATCTCCTTTGATTAATGCAATTCTATAAAAAATCAAAGAGAAAACTATGAAAGGAATATAAATTTTGTTAAGAATATAGTACGCATATGCTAGTTTGTCAGCACCTATGAGAAGGAGTGTGTGAAAAGGAGTTGTTGAAAATAGTATATATTCCTGACTAATTGTGAAATGTGTTATACCTGAATAACCTTGACCGAGAAGAACGCCAATATAATAAGTGGGATGTTTGAAAATCCAAGGAAGAGATAAGAGTATAAATGATAAGAAAAATGCCATTAGGAATTTTATACTTTCTTCTATATCATTCCTAACTAAAATTAGAAACCAAATTGGAAGGAAGAAAAGAGACATCTGTTTAGTGAGAAAGGATAAAGTCAAAATAGATCCAGCTGCCATAGGTTTTTTCTTTTCAAAGAAATAAAGCGAAAGTAGGGTTAAAGAAGTAAACATGTATGAATTAAGTCCTAAAACGCCATTATATAATAAAACAATAGGCATAAAATTATAGCATAAAGCAACACAGATAGCAATAAATGTTCGTTTCCTAGATTTTTTGGATTTACTTAATTTTCCATCGATAATTAGAAATATCATTACGGTAGAAAAAGCATCAAACAGAAAAGGGGCTATCCTAACAGTTTGTTCAACAACAAAAGCTTCAGATGCATTAGTAAATAAATCTACAAAAAGAGAAATAAAAGCTAGGAAATAAGCAAAATAAGGGCCATAATAATATCCTTTTAACGGAAGTTCTTGTCCTGGTTGATAGATATCCCAATTTCCTTCACGAAATGCCAGAAGGTAAGGTTCATAATACACTTTGGCATCACTTACAGCTTCCCAGTAAACACCCGATTCATGAAAATATTCTAAAGAACCACCATTAATTTTTAGGAACCAACTTGATACAAAATGTTGTATCAAAGCGGAGATGATAAATAAAGCCAGAATTAGACAAATTCTGATGAATAATTCTCTTTTATTCATTTGGATTTTCTTTTTGAAATGAGCAAATCGAGGCTTTAAACCATCCATTAGAAATAGGAAAGAGAAATGCTTTTAAAATTTTTCTTAAAAATAATAGCTGATGTTTCAGTTATCATTTTAATTATTATTTGTAAGCATCTACCGTATCATCAGGAATCTTAATGATCCCAAATCCAAATAATTTTGGTCCTGCATGACTTATAATGTTTGCACCGATAGCTTCGTAATGGAAAAGTAAAGGCTTAAATTGCTCTTCAATTTCTGCTGAAAATCCTTTGAATTCTGTTGTATCTAGACCATAAATCATAGTAATTACATAATTCCTGAATTCTATGCTTTTCTCTTCTATTATGTCCTTGAAATATGCCATTCCAGCTTCGAAGCTTTTGACTGTATCAACTGCGGATATTTCTCCATCCTTAACAGTTAGCATAGGCTTAGCACCAATTAATGTTCCAAGAAGACTTTTAGCAGCTCCTATTCTTCCCCCTCTTCTTAGATATTCTAGTGTATCTACCATAAAGAAAATATTAATGTTGGATTTCATTTGTTCAAGTTCTTCGATAACTTTGTTTAAAGAGACACTTTGATTTCTTCTTCTTACTGCATGGTCAAGTAATAATGTCATACCCCAAGATACTGTTTCTGTATCAAAAACAATAAAGTTATCAGTTTTTAGCTTTTTAGCAGTTAATACAGCATTTTGTATAGTAGCAGACATCCTAGTACTTATTCCAATGTAGAGTACTTTGTCATACTTCTCAAGTGAATCGGAAATTACCTGATGAAAATCCGCAGGGGAAGCTACTGATGTTGAGGTTTTGGCTTTATCTTTGATCATCTTTTCAATTATTTCGTCTCTTGTTATATTCTGACGGTCAATATATTCTATGTCATCAATCATAATTCTGGTTGGAATGAGCATAATTTCATTCTTTTTTTGATACTCTAAACTGAAATCAGCTCCAGAGTCAGTAACAATCCCAAAATTTTTTGTCATAAAGTCTAGCTCTGTTGAGTAATATATAAAATTTAGTTGGCAACCATCTAAAACAGTTGTAATTCTTGAGTTTTTGTTGACTGCAAACGTTTATAATATTGGTAAGTCCTTAACCATCTATGAGAACTGGAACAAAAGTATTTCTAGTAATCTTTGTTTTGATTTTGGCTGGAGCAGCTGTTATTGGAATTGACGTCTATTTGAGCTATAAGGCTTTCCAAGACAATCCTGGAGCTTTCTCTTTGTCAACTCCTACTATAGCATTAGCTTCTGATAATAGTTCAGTAGCTGTTACAGCAACTGTAACGACTCCTAAGCTAGGTTATATGCCAAAATCAGCAAGAATTGATATAATTTTAATGAATGGAACAGAGGTCTTTGGTGATCCCTTACAGGTGACTGTAAAACTGGGTACATCGCAAGAAGTTAATTTCACGATTGTCTTTGAGATGGATATAATAGCTTATATCACAGATGGAAATTCAATTGCATTGGTTGCTGAACTTACAGCTACACCAATATATATAGGAATACCTCTGAATTTCTTACAACAAGAGCTGGATGATATTCTCATCAATTTACCTTAACACTCTTGTTTCTTTTTTTGTTACTTTTCTCTATATCCAAAATTTTTTAATGGGTTCATTTTGTTTCTACTCATGACTATCTTAGGAAATCATCTAGTTTGCGACTGTTCTAAAGCAATAAAGGGGTCTACATGCCCTCGACAGATGATTTCACCAATGATAAATAAACCTAACACATATTTTCATTGCCCAAAGTGCAATTTTGATTTTATCTGTACTCAAGCGACAAAAATTGAAAATGGACTTGACAAATTTGGCTATCCTCAATTTAAACAAAATGTCTGTAGGAAATGTGATACTCCTCTAGTCGAGAAGAGGTGGCCTTTAGAATAATTAAATCACTTATATGATCTATAAATTCTTGAAATTTTCTTTAAGAATCCACCCAGATAACTTTGAAAAATATTCTTTTCTACAATATTTCCTGCTAGTTGCATGTTTCCCATTGAATATGTTGGATAAGAATGAACCATCTTAGCTATTTTTGAAATACTTGTCTTATTTAGCATTGCTAGTAAAAACTCATGTATCAATTCACCAGCTCTAGAAGAGACAATAGATGCACCAATGATTTTCCCTTTTGTTGAAGAATATATTTGGATAAATCCATCTACTTGGTTATCCGTTCTTGCTCTATCAATTTGATTGTTAGTTAAAGTATGCTTCTCAAACTCATCTCTAATGATTGAGTTAATTTTGTCAGTTTCTCCAGCAAATGCAATTTCTGGGTCAGTAAAGGTTGTCCAAGAGATATATTTAGGCATTCCTTTGCTATTAAAGGGTAACAAGGCATTACGAACAGCTATGTAACCTTGATATCCTGCAATGTGGGTGAATTTGTATTGGGTTACACAATCTCCTGCTGCATAAATGTGTTTCTTAGAGGTTCGTAGATATTTATCTAAAACGATTTTATTATTAGAAACCTTAACACCAGCTTTTTCCAAACCTAATTTTTCAATTGCTGGTTCTCTGCCAACAGCGATAAGTAGATCTGACCCTATAAGCTTATTTCCTGTTTTTGTATAAACTTCTATTTCACCCTTCGCATTTTGTTTAACCTTTTTCACAGGATCTCCCAAGGCCAATCGAATACCTTCTGCTTTTAGAATTAACTCTAACTCAGAACTAACTTCTTCATGTTCACGAGGTAAGATGTTCTCCATCATATCTATTAGAGTAACTTCTGAGCCTAATCTCCTGAAAGCTTGACTAAGTTCACAACCTATAGGTCCAGCTCCTAAAATAAGTAGATGTTTAGGAAGTTCAGGAATCCCAAAAATAGAATCAGAAGTAAGATATGGTACATCATCTAGTCCATCAATATACTTGCGTGGAATTACTGGTTTTGCTCCTGTAGCTATAATGAATTTTTTAGCTCTAAATCTTTGACCATCTACTTCAACTTCCTTTGAAGAAATGAAGTGAGCTTCACCAATCAATACATCAACTCCCTCTCTTTGAAGAACTTCTGGTTTTTCTTCCTCATAGATGTCATTTACTGTTTTGCTGATATAGTCTTTAACAGCGTTAAATTTAACCTTATAATCAGCATCAATAAACCCTAAATCTACTGCTTCTGCAGTTTTTTTAACTAGAGATAAAGCAAATACTAATGATTTACTAGGAACACAACCTGTCCATGTACAATCTCCCCCAATTCTATCTGCTTCTATTACAAGTGTTTTCGCCCCTAATAAAACAGCATATTTAGAAGCAACCAACCCAGTTGTACCTCCTCCCAATATGATTATGTCGTACTTTGTAAGCATCTTAATTCCTAAGTGATAACAGTTTTTGAGCTATATAATTATTACAATCTTACGAAAATTTCTTAAACAATATTCTTTGCTAATATAACACTAAAGACTTTATATGTAACTTCATTTTAACTAGCTCTCATGGCTTTAAAATGGAAATTTATAATTAACCCAAATGCAGGATCAACTCTTTGTGTTAAAAGGTGGGAAAAAGCTGAACCCATTGTAGCAAAAAGTGGAATAGATTATGATGTTGAATTCACAACTGCAACAAAAGAGGGTATGGAGAGAGTCAAGAAAGCAGTTAATGATGGTTTTAATAGAATTATTGTTGCAAGTGGTGATGGAGTAGTCAATGAAGCTGTAAATGGACTGATGCAACTATCGGAACAAAAACGAAAAACTGTAGCGTTTGGCGTTCTTCCATTCGGAACTGGAAACGATTATAGTACATTTTTGGGTCTGCCTTGGAACCCTGAAAATGCAATTAATACACTCTTAAATAAAACAAAAGTCTCTCCTGCCTCTGCAGGTAAATTAGAACAACCAGATACTGGTGGTTCATGTTTCTTTGGAAATTGTCTTGATTTTGGAATTTCTTCATTAGTTAATATTGCTAATGCTAGAGGAGAAATGAGTTGGATGACAGGTCCATTCAAATATACACTTCTAGCAATTAAGAAGCTAGTTTCTGTTAAACAAATACCAGGGGTAGTTATATTGGATGATGGTGAGCCTATTGATTTTCGTCTAATGCTTCTAGCCATTGGTTTCAAAGCTTTAGGTGGTGGAATGCTAGTGTGTGTTGATGGGCATCCACAAAATGATTTCTTTGATGTGTTTATTACAGAAAACATGTCTAAATTCCAGACACTTATTGGTATTAAAAAAATTCACAAAGGCGATCACAAATATATGAAAAATACTATTTATACACAGGCTAAAAAAATAGAAGTAAAATTAGAAAAACCTATTGCAATGGAACATGATGGAGAGATATGGGAACCCCAAGATATTAGTAAACATGTAATTGCTACTATTCTCCCTAAAGCATACAATGTCTTATACAACACTGAACATCCTTCATTAAAATGGTTGTCCGAGGAGGAACTAGAGAAAGGTGTGAAACCAGATGGATCGCCTCATGGCATGACCCATTGGGAAGGTAGAACTTGGCAAGAGAAAAACTAGTTTTCCTTCTTCAAAATCTTTTTTAATTTCAATTGGTAGCTTAACTATTAGATGTCAGTTACAGATTGCCAAGATGCAAAGAAAACTCCATCCTCTTCTAAAGAACTCAATGAAAAATCAAAAGCAATAGGGCTTTTTCTTTTTGCACAAATTTATATCTCAATTGTCTCCTGGATATTTTCATATTATTACTTTGGACTTGATCCATGTGGTTATCACGATATAGATCTGATAATTGCACCTATAGTATTTGGAATAACACATCTATTCAACTATGGATATACAGTAATTTCAAGGAAGAATATTGATGTTAATACAAAGAAAGCTATCCTTCTAGCTTCAGCTAATTTACTGATTTCAGCTGGATTATTACTAGGAGGAATAGCAGTAATACCTATGTGCTAAAGCAATATTTTCTACCTCTCATTAATTTAGTACAATCTCTCTCATTGCTTTACCTATGTATAAATGCTTGAACATTGACACAACATGTTATGTTACAGGTTTTACTAGTTATTCTGTTATATTCCAATTCCTATCAATAACATTGAATATCCAATGCTTAGAACAGCAAAAAACAGAGTGAGAGGGAGCATTTTTACCATATACTGCAGGAAAGAAACCAGATGGAGTAGCAACAAAAGGTATGACACACTGGGACGGAAGAACTTGGCAAGAGAAAAATTATGTACTAACCACTCTTTAGTCTTTTTACGCAATCTTAACTC
>JAAFKI010000107.1 GCA_021399345.1 Candidatus Heimdallarchaeota archaeon | reverse complement strand
GCCTTCTTCTCGACCTATACTAACAGAATAGAGTAGCAGACCAGCATCATTGAATATGAGTATCTTGTTAATTTTAGCAGGTAAGAGATAAACATAGAATGGATTGAATATGAAAGCTACCGCTAAAATACCAAAAGTAACACTGAAAGGTATTGCTCCATAGATGAAGAACTCTGGTTCAGTCCATCTCTCAAAGATTTTTAGAAAAGCAGCACCAAATCCAATTCCTGTAGCTATTGCAATAATTAGGCTTACTCTCTTAAGTTTCTTATATTCAGCCTTCCTTGTATCTTGGATGTAAACATAGAACGCTTCCCCTAAAACAAACGCTTGAAGAATATTGAAAATTATCCTAGAGATTCTATATTCTGGATCTACATATCCATATTCAAGTTTGAATAGAAGTTCCAATAGGAGAACAATTAAGTATGCACCAAGAAGGGTTGAAGCTGTTGCCAGTAGAAATGTATTTGGCTTTTCATGTCTCATAAACTCTAAGTACAAGAATAATACGAATAGCGCTATTGCAGAAGGAATCATATGCACTTCGAACCAAGAACTTGCATTATGTTCCTGTCCTTCTATGTAAACTAGAAATCCTGCTTTCCAAACAATATATGTGATAATCTCGAATATTCCTTGAAGAATTACTAAGCCAAACAACCAAATAAACCATGTAAATCCAGTAATTCTATCTTTGTATCTTCGATAGAGGAAATATGTAAGGATTAATGTCAAAATAGCCATCTGAATGATTTTAATATACAATTCATTTGCACTAGAAGCCATCGAATAAGAATAGTAGTAGTATCATATAAATGTAATTTTAGTCCTAGCAGGAGAATTTGTAAGGAAGAGTTATAAACAAAACATGAGAAAGTTGATTGTTATGGGTCATCGTTTTACATTTTGGGAAGAAGGGAAATATCCTTTTTTTGAAGAAATGCTAGAACAGCTGAAAGATGAGGATAAATACGCAAGAGTAAAAGCTGTAGATATTCTTGGAAGTATAGGTGAATCTCGTGCTGTAAAGCCGCTTATCAAATTACTACAAGAAGAAGAAACTGACTATGTACGATTGGCTATTATAAACGCATTAACTAAACTGGGAGATTCTCGTGCTGTAGAGACATTAATAGCTGTACTAGAAGATGATGATTTATTGATAAGAGTTACAGCTATTGAAGCATTAAAGAAACTAGGAGACCCAAGAGTTGTAGAACCATTCATCCGAATTCTGAATGATGAACATTCAGAGATTAGAGGTAATGTAGCAGAAGCATTAGGAAGACTCAAAGCAAAGAAAGCTGTGGAGCCATTAATTAAACTTCTAGAAGATGAAAATCAACATTTGAGAAGTTGTGCAGCACGTGCTTTAGGCTTAATAGAAGATCCTCGAGCCGTAGAACCATTAATTCAAGTACTGAAGGACAAAGAGACAAGAAGGTATTCTATTCAAGCACTAGATAGTCTAGGAGATCCTCGAGCCGTAGAACCATTAATTCAGGTAATTGATGATAAACGTCCAAAGATAAGGGAGATCACTGCTAGAGCATTAGGTCGTCTTGGAGATGAACGCGCCATACAACCATTAATCCAGCTTCTACAGGATGAGTATGATGATGTAAGAAATACTGCTACAGTTGCATTAAATCAATTTGGAATTCGAGCACTGGAACCATTAATCAAAATACTTCATTATGAAAATCCAATTGTAAGAAGGGAAGTTGCTTATCTATTAGGACAAATAGAAAATGCTCAAGCTGTGATATCTTTAACTCAAACACTAAAAGATGAAGATGAATATGTAAGATGGCTAGCAGTGGAAGCATTAGGAAACATAGGAGGTCCTAGTGTTATTGAACCACTCAAACAAGCACTGAGGGATACAGAAGATAGAGTGAGTAGATTGGCTTTAGAAGTGCTAAATCAGCTGGGGGAGCTTAAAGCAGAAATATTAATCCAAATGTTAGAAGAAAGGAATTCCATTTTAAGAAGACGTGTCAAAATAGCACTACTTCAACTGGATAAGCAAGGTGTGGAACTGCTGATTCAGTTTCTACAAAATGAAAAACCAGATATAAGGAAGTATGCTGTCAGAATGTTAGGTCGACTCGCAGGTACTCAAGCTGTTGAATTATTGATACCGGTACTGCAAGATGAAAGCATCGAGGTACGAATGGCTGCTGTTGGTGCATTAGGAAAAATAGGTGATGATCAAGTTGTCGAACCATTAATCTCTGTATTACAAGATGAAAATTCAGAGGTAAGAAGGGTGGCTGTTGTGACAATAGTTCAACTAAAGGATTCTCGATTTGTGGAACCATTGATTCAGGTTCTGCAAGATGACAATTTGGAATTGAGAAAGTCAGCTGTCAGATTTTTAAGACGAATGGATGATCCTCGAGCTATTGAACCTCTCAAACAAGCTTTGAAAAATGAAAAAGAAGAATACGATCAAAGAACAATTAGAGAAGTTCTTGAATATCTGCAAAAAATAGAAGAAAAGTCATAAAACAAACAAAGAGAAAGTTGATTGTTATGGGGAAAGAAGAAGAGCCTACCTTTGAAGAGTTATCAGAGAGAGTCTTTGATGAAGATCCAGGAGTAAGATTTAGAGCAGTTAAAGACTTAGAAAAGATACAGAATAAAAACGCTGTAGATTTAATGCTTCAAAAATTGCAGGACGAAATCCCTGGTTTTAGAGCTAGAGCAATTTATAGTTTAGTTTACAATCCTCTATTCAGAAGTCGATACTTTGAATTTCAACATGCAGTTGATCCACTTATTCAAGCTCTGGAGGATGAGAACTCTCAGGTAAGAATGTATGCTATACAAGCACTTAGGGTATTGAAAAATCCAAGAGCAATAGAGCCAATAGAAAATGTAGAGACGGGAGATGATATTGTGCTCCACTTTCTTGTTAGAGGAACATTAAGAGAATTAAACGAAATAAGAGCTGTGAGACCTGTTATTAGAAAACTATTAGAAGAGCTCTTAAGAGATGATATTAAGGTCAACGAATCAGCAATTAACTCTCTAGTGACTATTGAAGATAAGAATCCTATCGAATTGAAAAGAATAAAGAACGCTCTACTTCTTACACTTACAAATGGTAAAAAAACTCTGGAAAAGAGAGTAAAGATCTTTATTCTTAGAGCTCTGGGAGAATATGGTGATATTGATGTTGTAAAATCCTTAGTTCAAGAATTGAAGACTGAGGATGAGGATGTGAAAGTTGCAGTAGTTAATTCTCTCAGACAAATCAAAGATAGGTTGATAATAGATTTTCCAAATGAAGAACCAGAATCTAAAGAATCAGCGATATATTCACTAAATATAATCAGATATTCTAATATTACTAAACCAGAAGATATAATGGAATTCTTCGTTTCCACTCTCAAAGATCCTAATCCAGATGTAAAGATTGTAACAATCCATGTATTGGGAGATATAGGTGATCGAACAGTTGTAGGGTCTCTTATTAGAAGTTTGAGTGACACTGATATTAGAGTTAAAGCTGCAATCATTAATGCATTAGGACAACTTGAGGATTCTTTAGCTGTTGAACCTTTGATTCAAGTTTTGAAAGATGAAGATAAAGATGTAAGAAGGACTGTAGTAAAAGCTTTAGGTCAATTGAAAGACAAGAAGGCAGTCGATCCACTTATTCATACTTTGAAGGATGAAAGCTACCAAGTAAGACTGGCTACAATTAACGTTCTAAGACAATTTCCAGATATGGGAGTTATAGATCCAATAATAGAAGTATTGAAAGATGATTTCAAGGAAGTTAGAAAAACTGCAGCTCAAGCTTTGGGGTATTTCAAAGACAGAAGAGCAGTAGAGCCATTAATAGAGGCACTTAATGACGAGAATTTGGAAGTAAAAGTAGCTGTTGCTTATGCACTAGGAGATTTAAGAGATACTAGAGCAGTAGGACCACTAAGACATGCTCTACTAGATATGGAAGATTTAGAAGATGAGGAAGACTTAGAAGTGAGATATGTGCTTGGAAAACAACTAGATAAGATACTAGGAATTGGATTTCATGGTTAAAGAAGAGCAAGAACCTACTTTTGAAATATTAGAGTTAACAGATTATATCAATTTAAGGGGATAAGAAAGGGGAAGGGTGTGGATCCCCTCCCACTAAGCTCTGCTGGTGGTTAAAACTAGCGAGGGGTTGCTAGTATTAATCGTTGATATGTTGGGGAACACATCAACATTAGTCTTTAGAGAAAATAGTATTTAAACCCCAAATTTTCCAGAATACTTTCGTTTTACCATGTGCTGAAAGTAATAATTTAGTCAAAAATGGGGGAAAGGTATTGTGTAGGTGAAAACACAATAACTACTAAATGTGTGTGATGTAAATTTTATATAGGTCGGAAAGTTACATAATTGCAATGG
>JAAFKI010000106.1 GCA_021399345.1 Candidatus Heimdallarchaeota archaeon | reverse complement strand
TTTCAAATGTATCTGGTAAGTTCTTCTTGATAATAGTGCAATTCTCTCTTATTTTGTCCAATTTCGAAATATATATGTCAGTCCTCAAGCAATACACCTTCAATATATTGAACCCTGTATTTTTCAAAATCCTCATATTCTCTAATTATAAAATATGCAAGATCATATAGTTCTCTTGTTTCGTAAATAATTCTTCCTTCCAAAGCTTGTTTTTGAACTGTAAGTGGAAGTGAGTTAAGAGCTTGAAAATCAAACACATCAGAGAAATCACTAGCATATTCAATTCTTTTTGAAAAGATTAGTTGTTTGTCTGAATTAGATTTGAAAGCCAAAGCTATATCCACATCTTTGAAATTATCACCAAGTAAATATGAACCAAAAACAGAAACACCGATTATAATGTCATCTGATTTTGCTTTTTTTTCTATCTTCTGAATTTGTTCCTCAATATTCGCTTCATTCATATTGGGCACCTTGGTGTTTTTCTCAACAATTGTACATCACTCAATATATTCTTTAAGCTTTCTTATCATTATGAATGATGCGTTATTAAGCATTGAATGGTAGTTAAAAGTGTTCAAAGTGTGGTACTTTTACATGTTCAGACTGCTCAATAGAAGGTTGTAAGAGCTGTGGAAGTCGACAGTTCATAAGAATGTGATGGAATATTAGATGCTGTAAATTTTGGCTCAAATTATCTATAAAATGTTAATGTGTTAACTTTTCTTCTTAAGAGATTCTTCTGCATCTTTCCTTGCATACAATATGAACTTCTTAACTTCATCATCATCAGTCATATCAAGCTGACTCTCTCGGATTTTAATAGTCTCTTGTATCTTGAATTCTTTCTCCATTCGTTTTCTTTGGACTCTATTATACCATTTCTCTTCTTTCCAGTTACTAATAATTGGAAAAACAAACCAAACCAATAATGCAACAACAAGTCCAAAACCAGCGACAGCAAAAAGTGCAATTCCTGTATCAAGATCATCTAAAGCAAAGATAACTACAAATCCACCAATGATTCCAACAGGAATGAGCCCTAACAATCTTCGAAAAGTTCTACTCTCACTGCAAGTCATACAAGATGGAGTAAATTGCAGTTTAAAAGCGTTCTTAAAGGTTTTTGAGAAGTTTAAACAAATTAGAAAACAAAGAAAGCTTGGTTTTAAGAATAGAATAAAAGAAAAAATAGAAGAGAGTAAGATTACTCTTTCTTTTAGATTTTAAAAGACACATAGATGCTATGAAAGTTCTTTTTGTCCCTCGAGTGAAATCACCAACAAAACTTAAATATTTTATTTATATTCTAGTAATTTGCTGAGGTTGAACTATGAGTTATTCTTTGAAGAAATATGGAAAAATAAGCATAGTATTTATAGCACTTTTTTTGATGACTCTAATTATAAGTTCCACTACAAACACTGTGATCAGTAATTCTAATGAGAATATCATTGAAACACTCAACGGTTATATTTCACATTCACCAATTTTAATTGATTCTGATGATGACTTTACAGCATTCCCTGGAAATGGATCTATAGATGACCCTTACATTATCGAAGGGTATCATATATCAAGTACAAGTTCTGTCACTTGTATTGCTATCAGGTGGACATCTAAAGCATTCATCATAAGAAACTGTTATCTGGAGGGTTCTGCTCCTGCAGTATCTCTTAATGAAGTAGGTGATAATAATGCAATCATTACTAACAATACAATGCTTACAGGTGGTATTTTTATAATCTATTCAAACAATCATACGGTAACTAACAACACGATTTCTTCAGGTTCTGGAGAAGCCTTCTTTATTCAATATTCTGATAATAATACAATTTCTGATAATATCATGACTGACCACAATGATTGCCTTAGATTCTCCAATTCTAATTACAACAATATAACAAATAACACAGCGAATACGAATACTGTAGGAATTGAGCTAAGCCAATCTTCGTTCAATTTAATTAAAGATAATAAATGCCTAAATAACAATTATAGAGGGATTAGATTAAGAACATCCTCAAACAACAACACTCTCCTAAATAATGAGTGTGTAGGTCACGATTTTGAAGGAATTGATATCTCTTCCTCGCATAATAATACACTGATAGGAAACATCCTTGATGACAATAATGATGTAGGGATTAAGTTAGTTGATTCTCATAATAATAGTTTCATCAACAATACACTGTCAAATCAAAGCCGAGGATTCATATTGGAAACATCATTAAGAAATTCAATGATAAACAATAGTCTTGTAAACAATTATTATGGTATGGAAATTGAATCATCTCATAATACTTCAATTATCGACAATGAATTTACAGACAATGATTATGGTATACGATTAGATTTATCTGATGATAGTGTTTTAAAGAGGAACTACATTTATGGTACAGTTACCGGCATTTTCACTATCGGATCTAGTGATCTTTTGATTATCGAGAACTTCATTCAAAATCATAATATGTATGGACTTAATATGGAATTTAATTCTAATAATAATCTGATATACTCAAATGTGTTCTATAATAATATACATCAATCATCAGGTCATAGTCAAGCGCGAAGCTTTGGAGCGAATAATTATTGGTATAACATTATAACATCCCTTGGCAATTCGTGGTCAGATTACGGAGGAGAAGAAGCTTATGCTATCGATGGCGGTTTTTACTCTGACTTGTTTCCATCTGAATATCCAGTTATCTGTCCGAATATTTCAAATGTGAATCATACTCCCCTTACTCCTACAAATGAAGATATTATATCTGTAACGGCTGATATAACTGACCCTTCAGGTATCGAATATGCGAAATTATTCTATCGTGTGAATGGAAGCTCTTGGATAGAAGTATCAATGATTGAGGAAGAGGTTTCAGATTTTAACGCTACCATAGGTCCTTTCAACACAGGTGAAACAATTGACTACTATATACTAGCGAAAGACAAGAGTTTAATTTTTATCATCGGAATCAACGATAATTCAAGCTCTTATTATTCGTTTACGATACACGAAAAAATAGAAACCGAACCCACTATAACAGAAACCGAACCCACTATAACAGAAACCGAACCCACTATAACAGAAACCATTAGCTTTCCATCAGTGATAACTCTCTTAACTTTAGTGTTTACAACACTCCTAGTTGTGGTATTAAAAAGCAAAAATAGAAGAAGCTGATAAAGAAGCAACAATAAGAAAATATTGACTGTAAGAAAAATAAAGGAAAGAAAATAAAAGAGAGTAAAATTACTCTTCTTTCTTTAATAGTTTTTGAATAACTTTCTTGGATCTCATTAGTTTGAAAACGACCCAAACACAGATGCCTAAAGCAGCAACTGAAGCTAAAACAACAATATTTCTTTTATGTATTTGAGAAAATGAAAAATTTAATGATTGATAATAAAAGAAAAAGGAAAAAGTGTTAGAAAGATTAATCTTTCTTCTTAACAATCTTTTCCATTACTTTGGGATGTTTAACAACTTTCATGATAGCCCAGATGAAGATACCAGCTAAGACCAAACCTAGAAGAACAAGAAGGATGATCCAAATTGCTACTTCACCAACAGCACTTTCATCGAGAAGTCCACCAATTAAACCGTCTGCACCTACTGCTAGCATAAGTCCCATAAAGACTGAAGAAGTCAAGGACATAACAACAAGTAGAGTGTTAATACTTGGACCTGAGGTGTCTTTGAAAGGATCACC
>JAAFKI010000105.1 GCA_021399345.1 Candidatus Heimdallarchaeota archaeon | reverse complement strand
GCATAGAAATATATGCTTATAATTACTTGGAACAGGAGAGAAAGGCTAGAATGAGCAGAAATGGACCCTCAATTCTTGTGATTAGTTCTTGTGGAAATCTTAAAGCTATGTCTCATCCTGATCAACCAACCTGTGCTAGTTTGAGCAATAAACAACAGAGGGAAAAAGCTAAGAGAAAATTTCATAAAATGAGTGTGGAAGCGGGAAATCTCTATACTGGTGAACAAGCAAGATTTATTCGAAAATCATTAGAAGTTCTGAGACTTTTTAGCTCCGTTGAACACAGAATATTATCTGCTGGTTTTGGATTAGTTGATGAAAAAGATCTACTTCCTCCTTATGATTGTTCCTTTACAAATAAAACAAAGAAAGATATTCAAATTATGTCTAGAAATTTATCTATACCAGATAAAGTTAAGAGAATTGCTGAAGAAAAATATGAACTTGTTTATCTTGCTTTAGGGAAAGATTATCTAACAGCTGTTGGGGATGTAGATGTTTTTTCAGCAAGCTCTAGATTGGTTGTACATTTCAATACTCAATTTGAAACAAATGCTAAGAATATCCTTTCAATTAATCAGAAACTCTTTGTTGGTAGAAAACATAATTACCAGATTTTCAAAGTTCCAATAGGGGGATATATTCGTGCTAAAGGTTCATTGTTATTGAATTATGCACTAGACTTAAAAGAAGAAAATAAAACCCCCAGAAGTTTATCTTTTCAAGAATGGTGGGATTATAAGAAATCACTCCTCTAAGTTGTTTTTTTGGGCTTTTATAGTGAATTCTCTATTTATTTAAGATGAGTTAATGGCTTCTACAAGTGAAATTTCTCTTGTTATCAAGAATATCAAAAGAGTGCTTACAGATGAAGAAATTAAAGAAATAGCTTCATCATGTAAGGGATTGAGATCTATTAATACTAGAGAAGAGGAAACAAGGGAAAAATATGTAGCAAACTACAAAAAATTCTATGGAATTTATAAAAGAACTATCAAAGCTGTAGAAGAGCTAACCGATGATCTCAAAAATAGCTTCCCTGGTACTAAAACACAAGTGAGGGAATTAGTTATATTAGGTATTAGAACAAAGCAACAGGATCTAGGAGTTACAAGATATTTGCTAAATCCTGTAAAATATTCTTTCATAAAAACAATTGTCAATTGGATAAATAACCCTTCAGCTCTAAAAACCAAATCTACATATCGACCACGAACAAAGGTAGAAAAGGATACAGAAATTAAGAAGAAAGATGCTAATCATGAATCTGGAAGTCAGTCTGAAATTAAAATTGTTTCAAAACCAAAAATAATACCTAAACCTAAACAAAAAATTATTGCTGAAAAACCTGAAATGAATGTAGTAATTATTGATAAAAAAGCTCTCAAAGATACTTGGAAAATTAGTTTTAATATAGAAAATAATTCCAGTTATCCCTTACAAAATCTTGAAATAAGAATTTATGATGAAAAGGATGATTCCATACATGTCAGTTCTGTTTCAGGGGATTTAATTGAAGTTGCAAATGGTATAATCTACATACGTTTCATTCCAGCTTCCATGACAGGGGAATTTTATACAGCTAAGTTTGTTTTTACTGTATCTGAAGTAGAAAATATACAAGATGGACTAACTTTCTCAATCAAACAAGATTATCCAGCTAAGACTAAAATCGTCACCATTATTTTTGATTTCTAGACAGTTCTATTCAATATCTTAATTAGCTGTTTTTGGAAATAAGTTTAAAAAAGAGTAATATTCAAAACTCTTAATGAGTTCAAAGTTTGAGGAATTTGCCACTGTTTTAGAAATTCAAGTTGGAGAAGGAGGTTTAGATATTCTCCGTGTTCTTTATTATGAACCAGAAGGAGAAATAAAAGATACATTAGTATTATTACCTGGTTTTGGTAGTCTTCCAAGCGCTTGGGATGATGTTTTACTTGAGATGATGAAAGATCACAGAGTTTATGTCATAGAAACTAGGGAAAAACATACTGCTCAATTGAGAAAAAAACCTGATTTTAGCGCAGAGCGCTTTGCTAGAGATATTGCTGAGATCATTGATTATTTGATGTTAGAAGATTATCTAATGATTGCTTCAAGTTATGGCGCAGGTTTCACTTTAATTGCAATGAGTATGGGTATTCTTTCTCCTAGAACAGTTTATATGGTTGGACCAGTTCTACGTATAGAAGTTCCAGGTTACACATGGCCATTTGTATACATCACTGTTCCCCTTGTTTGGAATTTCTTTGTTAAACCTGCAGCAAAATTTGTGATTAAATATATCTATCTCGATAGAACTCAAAAAGATCAAGCTAAGAAATATTGGGGATATTTCGACAGCTACAATGCCAGAAGGGTTCGTAAAACCATGCTAACACAAAGAAAGTTCAGAATAACAGATGAACAACTAGCTAAAGTCGACAATAAATGTATATTTGTTGCCGCAGAAAAAGATAAAGCACATGCTTCAGAAATTACTCTAAATATTCATAAATCTGTAAAAGATTCTGAATATTATGATTTAGAAACCAATATCGCTGCTCATAGTTTTCCTTTGGTTGAACTAATCAGGAAGTTAGAAAAACAATAGCATGGCCATAGTCAAAACATTTTTTTAAACGAGAAATTTCTACATTTTGTCTCATAATGGTTAACAATCATACTAATGGCAACAAAGTTAATTCAATCATCTTCTTTCGAGTTTTAATTGGCTTTAGTAATCGTATGGTTCGTTATGTTATACCCCTTTTTGTTATTTTTCTCGACTGGGATAGTTTTTCTTATGGCTTGCTTTTTTCGGTTTCTGGTTACCTCGCTACAGGTGTAGTTTTAGGTCTGGGATATGTAACTGATGTCAGAAAACGAAAATATACTATGATTATCGGAATAGGATTAGCTAGTCTTTCCATTTTTCTGTTTTATTTTACAAGTTTTTCTGAAGTAAAAGGATGGATGATAACAGCTTATTCTTTGTTTGGTATTTCTGGGGCTTTAGTTCAAATATCACTTACCACTCTAGTAGCTGATCTTAGCCCATCGAAGAAAGACAAAACAAAATTCTTTAGTTTCATGGCGTTCTTTTGGAATTTAACAGGTGTAGTAACCCCATTATTGGGTGGAGCTCTATTAGCAATTTTCAGTTCCAAATTACCTATTTACCAAAGTTATCTAAATTCTCCAAATACAATTTTCATCGAAAGATCTTTGCTTTATCTCCAGTTGAAGAGCAGCTATATGACACTAATTCTGATAGTTGCTATTTTCCTTCTGATTACAATGTTTATAGCTTTCAAGTTTCCTGTACCTGATACAACTAAAGAAGAAGCTAAAGAAATGACAGAAGATGATGAATGGAAAGAATATGAGCAATCAAGTAAGAAACCTATAGGGATGCAACTAACAGCTTTCTTCATCTGTGAAGCTATTATAGGGTTTACGTCAGGAGTAGCTATCCCGTTCATAAGATATTATATTATAACTGAACTTGAAGCTACCGATATGCAGTGGGCTTATATCCTTTCAGCATCCAACGTGGGAATAGCAGTTGGCAGTCTATTGGTACTTCCAATGAGTAAAAAAATAGGAAACGAAAGGGTACTAGCACTTTTACACTTCATAGTTCCAGCATTAGCTGTAGGAATAACATTAGGTCCCACATTAGCAGTTGTTGCAATATTCTTTGTGCTAAGAGGTTCTGCAGCAAATATGTCAAGACCCACTTGGAATGCATTCTTCTATAGTTGGTTGCCACCCAAATATCGTGGAACATCAACGGGTTTTGTTTCAGCAGGAAGAAGATTATCAAGAGCTTTAGGAACTTTTTCTGGAGTCTATATCTATAATGCATTGCTTGCATGGACTTTTCCAATAGCTACCTTAGGTTATCCTATTGCGATAATGATTCCCATCATAGTTCAAAGATTTCTTAAGAACAAGAGAAACAAAGACAACACTGTTCCCCTAACAGATGATTCATTGAGGATTTAAATTAGGGATAAGCTGGTTTCTAAATGAATGTTTAAATATATATTTAGAGTAATGAAATATTAGACTTTCAGAGTGTTACTATCATATATATGTTGAGACCACTTGATAATAGATGAGACAAGGAGACTTATTGATGTTTGCCCCATTTAGCATACGACATGAAAAAACGTTCGAAGACCCTTTTATTGTAAGTCTTCTTGATTCTGTAGATCAAGAAAAATATTCATTGAATAACTTTGCAAAAGCTTGCATTGATCACTCTACAACAAATTTTGTCAATGCTGATTTGCAAGATTTATCTATTGATGCAGCAATATGTACACGTGATTTTAGATCTCTACTAAAGCTCACAGAATCTTTAACCAGACCAGAATATTATCTCTACAGAGCTTATGCTTATTCAAGACTCCATATGACCAATAAAATTGTTAGTTTGAAATTACAATTTCAACAAAAATATAGCGAATCGTTAGAAAATCCTAGAAATGCATTTATTACAGCTAGTTTAGAATTTCTACTTCTTTATGGAGAGCAAAATTACCCTATGGCATTGACAACAGTTGAAGAAATTGACCATCATATTGCTTCTTATGCTGATGAATTTGAAGGAAAACTTGCAACATTTCTAATATTCACATTAGCAGCTCAGGGTTTTCTATTAGTGAGTGATTTTGATAAGGTAGAATATTTAGCTAGAAGAGTTCTTCAAAGTGCTGTGAAGCAAAGGGATCCTTATTTCCAATCTGTTGCATTAAACCTGATTACAACTGTTTTCATTAACAAAGGTGAATTTAAGAAAGCTCAGAAAATGCTCAATGCTGCTATCATTCCTACCGAAGAAACAGGGTTAGCAGCTGATAGAGCAAGTTTGTTAAATAATTCCGCAAAATTAGAGTTAGCAAGAGGAGATTTTGAAAGATCAATTCGATTACTCAGGCAAATTCACAAACTTGTTTCCAAGAATCCCAGAGCAAAAGCTGTAAGTGCAACAAATATCGCTGAATTATGTCTGCTTTTAGAAAGATATGAAGAAGCAAAAGAAATGCTTGATGTTGCTTTAAAACTTGAAGAAGAAATGGAATTGAATCTTATTCAACCCTATCTATTGTCTGCTTGGATTGCAATTGAAAGAGATAATTTTAAACTAGCAGAAACATCAATAAAATTATGTAAACAGAAACTTGAAGAGGTCGGAGAAATACGTGTAAAACCGAATATATACTATTTTGAAGGTCTTCTATTCAAGAAAAAAGGAATGATTGATGAAGCAATACATTCATTTGAAATCTCAAATAAAGCAGCATCGGATCTAGATAATATTGAATTTCTTATTAAAGCTCAGTTTGAATTAGCTGAACTGCATCTTGATAGATTTAATGACACCAATGAACTAAATGATTATTCATCAGTTCTTAGTTATCTAAACAATCTCACATATCTATCAGAAGAACAATTTATTCCTAGACTAATGTGTGATATTCAAATCTTGAAAGGATTATTACTGATACATGGAAACAAACCAGAAAAAGCGATAGAAGTAATATCTGAAGCAAATGAGTTAGCTAAGAAGTTTAATTATCCTAAAGTACAGAGAGAAGCTCAAACCTTGTTAAGAGAAATTGATAAAGATCAGAAAATAGAAAAATTTGCTTCAATTTTAGAAGATAAGGGCTTTCAACAATCTGATAGAATGTCTGAAACACTAAAGAAATATCAAGGATTTAAATTTGTTAAAGCACCTAAAGTTGTAGGTTCAAAACTCTATGGAATTGCTCTTGTAGATTCAGATTCAGCTGTTATGAAATATCGTTTTACAACAAAACATGAATACCAAACTGAAGCATCTTTGGTTCCAATGCTAGTTGCAGCAATTAATATTTTCTCCCAAAGTGTTCTTGAGGAAGATCTAGTTTTAAGTGAAGTCACACAACAAGGTCGAGACCTCCTTATAGATATGATTGGGGATTATATCATAATTGCAATAACAGAGAAGATCACTTTCAATCTTAAAAATCAGTTTGAGAAATATGTTGGTACATTAAAACAATTTATTCCTAAAATAGAACCTCTTGGTTCAAAAGCTTCTCATCAAGAAGTTTTAGATCGAATAACAAATGTTTATTTCCTTCAAGAAGGTATTCTTCAAGAAAGAACTAAAGAACAAAAAGTAGATTTAGAACCCAGTTTGAAAGAACTCGGAGATGTTATTGAACAAGTAGAAGTAGACTTACGAGCTCTTCTAGAACGTGCTGATATTGCTACAGAATTGGAAATAATTGAACAAGTAGACAAAGAATTGAAACGAATAGACAACCTGATTCGAGTAAGAGATCCAAAACTCTTGGCATATATCGAAACATATGGCATTCCAATAGCGAGAGATTTTGATGATACACTCGACCTTTTTGAAACAGAAACTGTGAATTTAGAAGCTGAAGAAGTACAGCTTGATGCAAAAGAAGTTGCAATGGACGGATTCGAGCATGAATTTTCTCTAAAACAAGAAGATTTAGCTGAAATAGGCGTTCCTCTTGAAGATTTAGACCACGGTAGTGATCTAGACAAAGAACTCAAGGAAATTGAGGATGATTTAGAAGATATAGAAGAAGGGAAAATAGACTCCTCAAGAGAAGTTGTGCTAGACGCAGAAGAAGTCGTCATAGAAACTATAGATTTAGATGTGAAAGCAGAGTCATTTGGCATTCCTCAACCTCCTAAAAAAGATGAAGAGGAAATAGAAGAAGAACCTCTAGAAGAAATTATTGCTAAAGATGATTTTGATGAGATTCCTGAACCAGATGAAATTGCAGAGGAAGAAGAGGTTTCTGATGAAGCAAACGATATAACAATAAAAGAAGTAGAAGAAACTAGTGAGTTACAATCAAGTGCTGAATCAACTCCGAAAGAGGAAATTATAGAGTTAGAACCTGCTGAAACACTAGATGTTGATGAAATGGAAGAAACTGAAGTTGACGAAATACAACTAGATGCAGACGAAGTTATTTTAGAAGCAGACGAAGTTACTTTTGGGTTTGAAGCTGAGGAAATTGTCTCAGAAAGCGATGAAGAATCAACAGATGAATCTGAAGAATCAGCAGATGAATCTGAAGAATCAGATGAAGAAGATTGATTTGAGTAAAATCAACAGAAACATCTAAATTTTTTCTCGAGTTTTTAAACAATTTTAATTATAATAGTTTGCTAGTAACATTTAGTAGGAAATTCATCTATGTGGAAACTTTCTATTGTAGAGTATGACAACTTTATTGATCCAAATACTGGGAAAAGTAGAGCTGAAGAAGTAGAAATCTTTGAGATGAATTCCGTTGAAGAATTAGCAGATTTCTTGTTAAACATAAAGAAGGATTACAATAAAAATCCAGAGTTTTTTTGTCGTGCGTGTGGTTTCTGGACAAGTTATCAGCTGATTCTAGAAGATAAAAGTCAAAGTATTGTAAGTATTAGAAATATTTTCGAACTGTTTTTGGACAATAGAGAGCTGGTGTGGGACAAAGCGAACATTTCTTTAAAACAGATAGAAAAAATACTAGCAAATGGAATTACTTAAGGCATTAGGATGGAAAAAACAGAATTTTCAAGAGAATAATGGGTGAGGAGTAAAATATATATACCTAACTTAGAAGACTAGCTTAAATCAATAAAGAGGAATAAAAAAATGAGTGACAAATGGATATGCACACTTTGTGGTTATGTTTATGATCCTGACCTTGGAGACCCTGATGCAGGAATCAATCCTGGAACAAAATGGGAAGATGTGCCAGATGATTGGGTCTGCCCTGAATGTGGTGCTGACAAATCTGATTTTGAAGTTTATGAGGATTAAAAAACTTCCTCCCTTCCTTTTGGTTTATTTTTATCTTTTTCTTTTTC
>JAAFKI010000104.1 GCA_021399345.1 Candidatus Heimdallarchaeota archaeon | reverse complement strand
TGTGATTCAGGCATAAGTTTACTTAAAATATTGTTCCTGGTGTAGTCATGATCTGAGGGATTAAGCACAAACATAAAACTAACAAGATTTCTATATGAAACATCTGAACCTTTACCTGTTAAATAATGTAGAAGCATGAACGGAATAGCTAAACCTTGTTTTATTCCTGCTTTATCACACATATAATGACGGATTTTAGAATATTGTTGTAAATCTCCTAAACCTGCTTTTGTGAAAGTGAAGTCATTAGCTACAAAAATCTGAACGTATTTTTTAGGATCAGAAGAAAAACCGTTTTGAATCATTCCTGTAAGATCTCTTTCATGTCTCAAGCTGTGAACACTGTGAACCCCGTAATACTCAGTTAAGACATTCACCAGGATTTTACTTAATGTACTCTTACCTTCACCTTGTCCACCTAAGATAATTACAGGTATAAACAAAATAGCGGGATCTTCTTTATCTATATCTTTAGGATCTTCCGCAAAGATGATTTCTTTTCTTTTCTTCCATCGTTTTAAAACTTCCTTAGTTGTTTCGTCTATATTTTCTATTATCCTGTTAACTTCGCTTTTCATAAATTCATCATGTGCTAATAAATAACTTTCTTCTATCACAGAATTATATAGCTTAAGAATTTCCACAAAACCGACGTTATATTTATTTATTTCAAGAATACAATAATTAACCTGTTTTTCTTTGTCTATTGCTTCACATTTTAAATAATAATCAGCTTGAATATTGTCCTGCATTAATTTTTTATCTGAAACAATTAAGGCAACAGCGTTTTTATTGTTACAGGCGTTAATAATTTGCTCAAGTCCGAAAGCGTCCGCCTTTTCTTTATGCGTTTTAAATTTTTCTCCCTGTTCAATAATTATTATATCCTCTTTTTCTATTTCTTCAAAAGCAGTTAAAAAATTGAAAGTTACACAGGTAAATAATTCTAATTTTGGATCTCTTTTATCGGGTTCTTTTTTTAGTTCAAGTAATTTCTTTTCTAATTTAGAATCTCTTTCACGTTCTATTAAAGTGGTTAAACTTTTAGCTACTGTTGTGCGCCCTGATTTATTAGATCCATAAATGTTTATTACTGATCCTTTATTATTAGGACCATAAAATTTTATTTGTTCACCTAAAAGATTCGTAACGTTGACTCTCATAGCCATTTCAAAAGAAAACATAGAATTACGCCTATTCTCAGGATAGGATCTTATTTCTAAGAATTTCGTTTCAATTGGAGAAAGACTCATTATAATCAAACATCTTTTGCGTTTCTATCAGCTTCGAGTAAGTCCCCCCTGTCTAAAGCTAAATTGATCACTTCTGTAAGTGTTTTAAGTTGCTCAATTTGTTTTTTAATAATGTCTCTTACACGTTTTTCACTATAGTACATATCACACAGTTTAATGACCTCTTTTCTTTTTTTTTCCTCTCCAGGAGAAGTTTTTATTTAACCTTTTTAGTTGCTTAAGAGTCTTGAACAATTTAATAACCTCTTTTCTTGAATGTCACCGATTTGGTTCTGTTTTCGTTTTCTTTTTCTATTTCTCTGCTCATGGTGACTAGTCCAACATCTAGAAGTATATGCCCCGCAGGATCAACATTAGGATCTCTTAAATCGGTGTGTTCTTCTACTTTGATCTTATCTTCTTTAACCCAAACTCTAGCATGATCTTGTGTATCGTCAGGATTAGGTTTAACAAATTCTTTATTAGATCCATGTTTAGCAGTAGTCAG
>JAAFKI010000103.1 GCA_021399345.1 Candidatus Heimdallarchaeota archaeon | reverse complement strand
GTTCCATCCTACAGTTTGATTGGCATCATATCCATAGAGTGCATTGAAAGCTGTTCCGTCTCTAGCAAATACATAGTAACTTTTTGCTGGTATAATTCCCGATAATACGAAACTGTCATAATTGTCTTCTATTGTCCAACCTGTTAGATCAATTGGTGATGTAGTTGGATTAAATAATTCAATCCATTCTTCTGTTGCATCTGAAGTAGGTGCATCATAAAGAACCTCTGTAATTAGTATATTGTCTCCTGCTGGAGTGGAATTGGTTGTAGGAGCAAATTGAATACTAATCAATACTAAAAGCATTAGTGTTAAAAATTTGAATTTTGAAGAACTCATGGGAATACAATTCAAGATTTGTTCATATATTTTCCGATAACAAGCTATTTTTGTTTACTAAGAAATAAATAGAGGTGTAGTCATATTATATTAATGAATCCAGAAGAGGTAGATATCAAAGGTCATAAGATGGGACATCATGACAGAGAAGATATCATAGGGGAACGCAAATTCTCAGATATAGGACAACTAATCTTTCTTGTGCTATTTCTTGTTCTCTGGGTATTAGATTCATTTGTATTCCAATTTTCAACATTTCTAACAGCATACATACCTATCTACATTTCAGCTCCAATTGGTGGAGTTATACTCCTACTAGCTGGGTTCCTTGCATTCAAAGCTCATCAGAAAGTATTTGACGAAATTAGAGATCCACCAGAGGTAATAACAACTGGAGTTTTCAAGTATGTAAGACATCCTATGTATTTAGGGGCAATATTACTTTTTCTGGGTCTGAATGTAATTACACTATCTCTCGCTTCATTAGGTTTATTTGTGATAATAGTGATTTTTTATGAATATATCGCTAGATATGAAGAAAAATTACTAATTGCTAATTTTGGAGAAGATTATGAAAATTATAAGACTGCAACTCGTCGGTGGTTACTTTTCCCTAGGTTTAGGAAAAAAGAAAACTAGTGACATATCTGTGCAATTTCCTTATAATGGTTACTTCATATTGCTTAAATAGAGCATATTAGTTACCCCCTTCTATAATGCAAGCAACTGAATACTCTAAAGATATTTTCATCTCCAACAACTCTGATACTTGCGTATTCTTATTTCACGGTTTATCTGCTACACCTTATGAACTGAAAGACTGGGCAGCTAGAATTGCTGAACTTAAAGTAGATGTAAAAGTACCTTTACTACCGTTGCATGGTGTCAATTCAGAACTGCTGTGTAGTGCGGAAACAGCTGATGTCTTCTATGATTGGGGATTCGATTACATTAATGATCTAAAGAAGAATTACAAGAAAGTTATAGGCTTGGGAATTTCTTTAGGTGGAGGAACTATTTTCGATTATCTAGTAAACAAGGTTGAAGATCTTGATGGGGCCATAATGCTTGGTACCGGAGGTTTTGTAGCTTGGGACTTGGGAATACTTACCTGGTTGGTTCGTATTTTCAATGTTAAGGCAATTAAAAATCCTCTAATTAATGAGTTTGATCGAAAATTACTAGGAGATGAATATTTTGATTGGAAGATGAGACTGTTCCCAAAAGTTCCAGTAAAGATGTTAATGAAGGCTCTCCATAAACAGAAGAAGGAAGGATTAGAACAGAAAATGAGGGATATCAAGTGCCCAATTTTGATAATCAACGGAACTACTGGATTGCTCACAGAAAGAACTTCCATCTCTCAATACTTTGAGTTTATTTCTTCTACCAAGAAATATGGATTACTTGTAGAAGGTGCTACTCATACTGTTCACAAATCTAAATTCAATCAACAAATCTTAGAACATATTCTCGGTTTTATCTCAGAAGTAATTGATTCTGAAAATGATGATAAAGTGGAAGAAATCATAGTTTTGGAGTAACATCTAAATACACCTGTGTCAATTGTACTGCTTGTGGGAATGATGGATTATAGCTACAAAAAGAAATTAGTGTATAAAAGATTGAATAGCTCCGTTATAATTGCTAGAGAAGTTCTATCTCAATATTATGATTCAGAAAAAATCGATTCAATCCTTGTTGATACCATTAACGAAGTAGAACAGCTGTTACCTCAAGTCCCCTTTATCGGTAGTAAAAAGGAGAACATCCATCTCAATGATTTTTTTGACTCAATTCTAGTTTTGGCCTTGTATAAAACACTCCAGAAAGAAGGAGCTACAGCTAGAGATGTTGGTAAGTATATGTACGAAATAAGGAAAATTCAAGCTTCAAAACAGTCTAAAATATATCGCATTCTTTATTCTAAATTACTCTTCTCCTCGTTCATTAAAAACAACTTGAAGAAAAAGAATACCCTTCTGAATCAAAAAGCATTTTCTGAGAACTGGAAGATGGAATTCATAGATGGTGACGGGGTGGAGTTTGATTGGGGGATGGATTTTAGTGAATGTGCTGTAAAGAAGTTTTACGATGAACATGAGGGAGGTGAACTGTTACCCTATGTTTGTATGTCTGACTATGCAATGTTTGAGTATCTTAAGAATGTAGAATTTATACGAACACAAACTATGGGTGGAGGAGCACCTTGTTGTGATTTCAGATTTAAAAAAGGTGGATCAACTTCAAGTGGATGGCCTCCTGAAGAAAGAGAAGATTTTATCTACAAAAAGTAGATAAATCAATCAATTTGCTCTAGTCACATGCATCAGGTACTGAAGATTCAGCATTATTTTCAATAACATCAAACTGACTATTGTATAAATCTGCATAGAACCCGCATTGTGCTAACAATTCTTTATGACTTCCTTGTTCTACAATAT
>JAAFKI010000102.1 GCA_021399345.1 Candidatus Heimdallarchaeota archaeon | reverse complement strand
GGTGTCTTCTTTCATTCATTTTGTACAATTGCAGACAATATGGGAATAAAAGTGGATGCGGTTACTTATGTTCATGGGGATAGTTTTCTTTCCCAAAACACTGATTTTCAACTAAGTAGTAGCGATGGCGCTACTATTGCTTCATATTCTTGTCCAAGCCAAGAAAATTTGGTAAAATATTCAGCAGCTATAGCATCAGAAATAGCTCATTACCCAATAGAAAATTTGGTATTAGACGATTTGATGTTGGCAAGCAAAAGAACTTGTTTCTGTGATAGATGTAGGAGATTATTTGCGAGCAAGTGGAATATTGAAAGAGATTTCAGTTTTGAATATCTTGAATCCCGGGACCTAATGGAAAATTGGAATGATGAAAGGTCTACTTACATTAATCAAACATTAAGAGAAATTACAGATACTGTGAAAAACCTAAAGAATATCGATATTTCTTTTGTATTAAAAGCTGATAAAGAAACTGGTTTTATTACTGGAGCTAATGAGTTCTTTGGTCAAAATATCACAGAATTAGCAAAGATTACAAACAATATAATCATTCATGTGAATCCATGGAGTGAATCTTTTCCTGCTAAAAAAAGTCCTGAGTATCAACATCTGGTAAGTTCATTTTCTATACTAAGTGAGTATTCTCGATCAGGAATAAAACCATCTCTATATTTCTGGAACATTGATTCGAAAGAAAAACTTGATGTTACTATTCAGCTGAAGGATGATTTAAAAATCGATAAAATTTATTTAGAGCCTTCATTACCTCATGATTTCACTAAACGAAGAACAATTAATTTAGGGTTTTAAAAATGAGCCTTGAGAAAGCAATTGAAGAAATTAAAACGATGTTTTGGGGAGTTCTAAAGGGTAAATTCAATCCAGAAGAAGAGGAGGATGTTAAAACACATCTTATAACAAATCTGGCTACTCTTTCCTCATATGTTAAAACTTGTTTACCACCAGAGCAACAAAAAGAGTACGAAAAGCATTTTTCGACTGCTAAGGATATTCTTCTGAAATTCGACAGTGCAGGACCTTGGTTTAGAGAATTACCTGAAATGATTGATACAGTTTACAATGTAATTACATATGCAAATATGTTACAAATAGAATATCATAGATTCAGTGGTACTGAAAATGATACATTACAGTTCATTAATGCAAAACTTGAAACGTTGGAGCTTAACATTAATTCTATTCGTGAAGAAACAAAAAAGCTGAAACAACAAACAACAGCCTTGTTACAGCTCCAAAGAAGTAATATTCAAATTACAGAAATTGAACCATCAAAACAGATTCCTATAAAGCAAAACGAGGAAAAAAAACAAGACGATTCTGATGTTCAAGTTTTTGAAGAACTGATTGAAGCTGAAACAGAAAAGCCTGAAGTTGAGGAAATTAAAGAACAAGAAATTATTGAAGAAGTTGAATTGGATTCTGTACCGGTGGATTCTGCTCCTTTGGATGATATTTCAGAAACAACTGAGCAACCTGAAAAGGATTTGATGGATGATGCTAAAGACCTGATTGAAGGCATTGAACTTGCTTCCCAATATGAATTTGAGCAAGAACCCTTTATGCAAAATATTGAAACAGAGCAAGAAGCTTTGAAGGAGTTAGCAGGTTTGTTATCTGCCTTGGATCCGGGAGATGATACAGTTATTTCTCCATTAACAGAAAAACTAATATCCATTAGTGAAGAAGAAGGAGAAATTACGCTTCCAAGCACCCCTTCAATTGAAGAAAGTGTGATAAGTGAAGAAGGATTAAGTGAGAAAGAAATTGCTGAAGTCCATGAGTTTCGTTCTTCTATATCTAGATTAAATCAAGTTTTATCGTCCCCCGAGCAGAGAGAAACAGCTGCTGACTTTGTATCCTCAATAAAGGAAACGATAGCACATGTATCCAAGGAAAAAGATTTAGAACCGGAAGAAGAGAAATCTGCATTAACTAAAATTATTGAGGCAGAAGCTGGAGAAACAGATAAAACCCCTATTCAATTCGAAGATATTGAGAATGTTATCAAACACCTCGGAACCCGAAGACAAAAGGCCATAGAGAGAATCCAACAATTAGAACATGCTCTAAATTCGGAGAAAATCGATGAAGAGGAATGGCAAGAACTACGAATTAAAGCAGAAAGGCATATGTTGAGAGTTGAAGACACTCTAGATGGATACAAGCGATACTTGGCAAAATTACAAAGTCAATCTAATTAGTAAGTAGATGTTTATGACTGACCTTTACTTAACCCATTACTATTTTGGTGTGAGAAAAGGAGCTTTTCATACTGGATTAGGATCAATTTTAAGAGCAAAAGGGCACTCAAAACCTGTATTGGTAATCATTATTGATGATTCTTTTACTTGGATTCCGGATTTAGAGCTAGAAGACTCTATTCCCTATGTAACAATTGGATCTAATGAGGCAGTGAATAATGTTCGGAACACTCTACTTGATACATTAAGTGTTTTGAAAAATGCTGTCTGTTTAATTGCAAATTTCGATTTATTAATTACTAATGGAATTTTATCTCTTCAGGATCTCTTACAAATTATTCGAGATATTAATAACTCAAATGAATATATCTTTACATCAGAAGATTATTTCAAAGAACTTGAGGAATACGCAGATTATGTTAGTTCTATTAAGGAGCTTTGAAACTTAAATCTACTGCAATATGTGCTATTTTTGGACCTAACCATCTAATTAATCTCATATCTGTAATTGTATAATTCTTGGAGAAATTGTATGAATGGGGGATGCTATTAATTCTGTCAATAATTATTTCTTCCCTTATCTCTTTTGAGCTTATTCTTTTTGTAATTTGCCAATGAATAATTCCTCTTCCGTCTTTCAAAGTTTGATAAGCTATTGGGAGGGCTTTGTCTGAATCTAGAGGTAAAGGAAGCAAAACCCTATTTACACTGTTGATAAACATTTTTGGAACAATCTCAAAAGCGTCTCCGAAATAAGGGATAACTTTTTCCTGACATTTGTTTGTTTCAATATTTTTGAGAAGACAATCATATGCTGTTTTGTTTATTTCAATACTATGAACAACACATGAATTGCATTTCGATGCTAAAGCTATACTAAACGGACCAACTCCTGAAAAGAAATTTAGAATTATCTCATTTTCTCCAATCAAATTAGCAATTCGTTGTCTTTCATAACTCAAACGAGGAGAGAAAAATACTTCAGATAAATCTACTAAGAATGAATTTCCATGCTCTTTGTGAATTGTTTCTGATTTGTTTTTTCCCATAACATACCTGATCTTTCTTTTTCGCTCTTGTCCATGGATTTTGGAGGTTTGAAGTAATACTGTTTTAATAAAAGAGTGCTTTTGGATTTTTTCTTCTGCAAAGCTTTTCAAAGAAATTTCATCAGAATCATCCCTGATGATTAATATATCCCCAATTATCTCAAATGCTAGATTCTTCATTCTTTTCTCCAATCAACATCCTATTTAATTTCTCTAATTGATGGTCCTTTGTAAGTAGCTTTATCAAACGCAATCCTTCTCATCTGAGGCTGAGTATTAATTTCCTCAAAATAATGTGCGGCCAGTCCTGCTGTTCTCCCAAATACAAAAATAACTTTTGCAAGTTTTGGGTCTAATCCCATGTCAGCTGTAATCGCCGCAATAACCCCATCTACGTTAATTGGGAGGTTCATTCCTCGCACGCGGTGGAAAGCACTACTAATCATTTTTGAAACATCAACACAACTCTTTGCATATCCTGCATCTTCTGCAAGTTTCCATAAAACATCTCTTCTAGGATCTTGTGTATGAATACGGTGACCTAAACCTTCAATTCTTTTGCCGGTTTTGATTGTTTCACGTATCAATTTGAAGGTGGATTCATCGAGTTCCAATTTTTCTTTTTCAGCTTTTTCAACAACTGATAAGAAGAATTTAGCTGCCTTTTGTCCTGCACCACCATGAACATCAGTAATTGCTTGTAAACCTCCAGCTACAGCTACTTCATAATTAGCTCTAGTCGACGCTAGAATTATTGTTGCTTGAGCTGATGGTGGTGTGATTCCGTGATCTACACAAGCAGTAATCATTGCTTCTAACAGCTTAACTTTAAGCGTGTCTGGGTTTTTTTCTTTGACCAATCCTATATATATCATTTCTGAGAATGATGTTTCAGAAACTGAAGAAGATTCTAGTTGATCTAAATTGCCTAGAATATATGCAAAATACTTCAATACTCTTCCCAATGTATAAGCAGCGATTTTTGTTTCTTCAGAATTCAATCTTACAAAATCTGCAAGTTTATTATCGACCAACATCAATGTTCCAAGAGTTTTAGAAATATCTGAACTTATGGTAATCGATTTAAGGTCCGCGAATTCTTGTTTTATTGCTTCTTTTGCAATATCTTCAAGCTCTTTAAGTTGAGCTTCTTCAGGAAATTCTCCTTTAAGGAGTAAATATGACGTTTCCAAAAATCCTTTTTCTGCTATAATTTCTTGTAGAGGATATCCTCGTATTATCAAATTGTTTGGCATTACATTAGTTACTAAAGTCCCCCAAGTTTTCACTGGTGGTCTAGCATCCCATTTTTTACGCATTTTTGAGTAATATTCCTCAATATCAAAATATATTCGATTTAATTTTGACCTTACAGCATCTATTAAATCTCTTTGATGGTTTACTACAGTTACTCCTGCTTTTTCCAAGGATTCCTTCTTTGTTTGATAGGTACCATAACTTTGCCCAGGAGAAATTACAGCTCCTGCATGCCCCATGGTTTTTCCTTCCGGAGCATTGGCTCCTGATATTAATGCAACTAGAGGTTTTGGATATTTTTCTGGATTTGCTTCCATGTCTTGAGCTAGCAATTCTTCCTGCATTCCACCAATTTCACCAGCGATAACAACTAAATCTGTGTGCTCGTATTGCATTATTCTTGAAACAAGATCTATAAAACGAGAACCAATAGCTCCATCTCCCCCTACACCCAATACTCCATTTTGAGCAATTCCTGCACTAGCTAGTGCATCAGATAAATGATATAGAATAGCTCCACTTCGCGATAAAATTGTCACTCCTTTGGGACCAGTTTTGTTATCTGTTTTTTGAGCCTGAAAAATATCTGGAAGCATACCCACTTTTATTCCTTCTGGAGGAAATATTATTCCTGGTGTGTTACCACCAAATAAGATTGTTTTATGTTTTCTAGCTTCAACTAGAATGTCTCTTACATCCTTTAATGGAATAAATTCTGAAATTAGAACAACAATAGGAATTCCTGATCTAATAGCTTCAATTGTAGCATCCTTAGCAGAAGAATAATGTTTCCATATACTTGCTACAGCTATATCAGGGTATTTCCTTTTTGCTGACTCAGCAGATTCATAAACAGGAACAGTTTCATGAACATATGTACCACCTTTGCCTGGTGCTACTCCACATGTAACGTTGGTCCCATATTCCATCATAAGTTGCGCGTGTCGAGTTCCTTGTCTTCCTAATCCAACAATCATAGTTTCAATTGTTTTCTTTTCGGATATTTTCTGAGCGAGTTCAGGACGAATGTGTTTGATGAGATAATAGAGAAGTCCTTGATCCACGGCTAATTTATCAGTTGTCATTTAATACCCTCCATATTCTCACTTTGTTTTTTCACTTTAAACCCATATTCAATTCCATCTTTAATGACATCCACCATTATCTTTTGATTTCCAACAACAATGTGTAAGTCTATTAGTGGTTCTGGTGTTTCTAGCTTAGCTTTCTCAAGGAAGGCTTTTGCAGCAGCTAAATCAGTTCCAACCATTCGACCATAAACCGGTATCATTATTTTCTTAGCAATGAATCTATCTCTTAATGACATAATCAATCCTTGAATGAAGACATCACAACTAGATATCCCCCCAAAACGACTAGTTATAATCAGATCTGTTGCTGGATGATTCATAAGAAGGTGAAACATATCTGCAACCTTACTTATTGAAGGACCACCACCACTATCCATGAAATTTATGGGAACAACCTTGCCATTGAAATATCGATTTCCAACATTAACAATTTCATCTACAGAAAAAATTCCATATCCTGCTCCTCCTGGAACAAGACCTACATACAGTTTCTCTTCATCTTTCACAAAATTCTCTGGATTCTCTAGTAAATCAATGAACGGAAAGCCGATTTGATATGCTTTTGCTTCAAAAGCTGTTTGCTCTGAAACATCGTGCCTTTTACTTCCGGGATCTATCCCAATTGATTTCAGCAAAGGTGTTTGTCTGTACAAACTGTTATCATCAAGTACAAATTTCGCATCAGCAACAATTATGTCTCCTTTCTTTGTTACAATTAGGGGATTTATTTCACAAATTTTTGCTTCAGCATCCTGAAAAGCCAAATAGAGAGATTCAATAGCTTGTTGAAGTTTTTCACTCACTAGTTGGAGATTTTGATCTTTATCTACTAGAAAATCAGCAGCTTTTTTTCCTATTTCAGCATTCAAAGATTTGTCATTATTTCTTAGTACTTTCTTCCATATTTCATCTGGTTTAGTTCGAGCAACTTCTTCAATATCAACACCACCACTTGCAGATGTAACCAATACTATATCAAAAGTTGCAGGATCAGTGGTTATGGACAGGTAGATTTCACTAGCAATATCAACCGCTTCCTCAAGTAAAATTTTCTTTATAGGATAACCATGAATTGTTAAACCCAACATTTCTTTTATGATGTTCTCTGTTTCCTCAATAGTTTCAGCTTTCTTTATTCCTCCTGCTTTTCCCCTTCCCCCAATTAAAACCATAGCCTTAATCATAATTGGAAATTCTAAAGATATGTCCACTAAATCTTCAACACTTTCTATTATTGCTATTTGTTTAGGAATTTTAAGGTTAAACTGTTCAAAAATCTGCTTTGCCTCATATTCGTATAATTTCATTTTTATCCCTCTAGTTTGAGTATTGTTTTTGATAATATTTGATAAGTCCTCCAGCTGTGAATATTTCTAGTAATTCACTTGGTAGTTTTGGGAAAGAATAAACTTGACTTCCATTTGTAATTTGGCCTTTTTCTAAGTCAATTGTTGTTTGCTGATTTTTATCAAATTTTTCAATGAACTCTTGATGTACAATGATTGGTAATCCCTGGTTAATTGCAGATCTATAAAAGATCCGAGATACTGATTTTACAATAACAGCTTTAACACCCGCAGCTGCAAGTCCTACAGCTGGATGTTCTCTTGATGAACCACATCCAAAATTTTCTCCACCTATTACAATATCCCCCTCCTTAATTCTAGTTGCAAAAGTTTCATCTAAGCCTTTGAATAAATGTGGAACTATTTTATCTCCCTCTGAAGATTTAATATCGTATGTAAGACCTCCCGCAAACATCTGATCTGTGTTGAAATCGTCAACATCACTATAATCCCAAACATACATGTTGTATCTATCGTCTTTAGAGTCTATTTCAAGGGTTTTAGTTTCTACATCTCTATATTGTAGCTCTATTTCAGTTTCCTCTCTTATGGCTCCAGATGATAGATATTTTCTGGGGTCTGTAATTTTTCCTTCAATTGCAGAAGCTGTTATAGTTGCTGGAGATGCCAAAAATATACGTGCATTTTTATTTCCCATTCTTCCCAGAAAATTCCTGTTTGCAGTAGATAAAACATTCCAGTCGTCAGCTGGTATTCCTTGTCCCTTACCTAAACACGGACCACAACTGCATGAAAGTATTATTGCACCTGCCTTAACAAGTGTTTGAATAACTCCCTTCTCTGAAGCTTCAAGATAGATTTTGTTTGAAGCTGGAGCTACAAGAAACATCACTCCATTTTTCACTTTTTTATCTTTGATTATTTCCGCAGCAATCTCTAAATCATCTAATCTGGCATTTGTACAAGTTCCCAGAAAAGCTTGATGAATGGGGGTTTTTTCTAGTTTTTTGGCAAACTGTGTGTTATCTACTTGATGTGGAACCGCAACTAAAGGTTCCAATTTTGCTAAATCTAGAATGATTTCTCTGCTAAATATTGCATCTTTGTCCGACCAGAATAGTTTTTCTTGTGGAATTACAGATGAACCATGTTTCTCTTTTGACCATTTGATTAAAACTTTGTCTGGTGGGAAAATAGCTGTTTTAGCGCCCATCTCTGAAGCTAGGTTTGCTAGTGTCATTCTTTCAGATACAGATAAAGCTTCTACACCCTTTCCATGAAACTCAATTGCATAATAGGTCGCTCCAGCAGCGCCTATTTTATTCATTAACCATAAAGCAATATCCTTTGCATAAACACCCAAAGGTAATTTACCATTTAGCACAACTTTAATTGTTTCAGGAACCCTAAACCAAGTCTTTCCTGTTAACCACAATCCTGCTGTTTCTGTTCTATCAATTCCTGCTGCAAATGTAGCAAATGCACCACTTGTGCATGTATGAGAATCTGATCCAACAATGAGCATATTAGGTGAAGCATGGTTGGACATCAACTGATGGCAGATTCCCCTCCCCTCATCATAGAAATTAGTTATATTCTGCTTTTTAACTAATTCTCTTATACTTTTATGATCATTTGCTATCTTGGCACTCGTTGGTGGTGAATCATGATCCAAGACTATTACAAGACGTTCAGGAAATTTGATTTTTGTTCCACCCATTTTTTGAAAAGTCTTTTCTATTGATGCTGAATTATCGTGTGACAGAATTAAATCAGGTTCAGCATAAACAATGTCGCCAGCTTTCACACCTGTATTTGATTTAAACGAAAAAAGTTTTTCTGAAAATGTTTTGCCATTCATATATCCCACTTTTTACATTATTTCTCCAAGTTTTAAAAGACCACCAGCTTCTATTATATCTAATACTGGTTGAGGTATTTTAACACATTTAATGGTCTCCCCATTATTTTGGTTGATAATTAATGATTGAGTTATGTCTATTTCTAGATTATCATCTTCTTTAACCTTGAATTCAGATATTCCTGGTACTTCAACAAGGAGTAAACCTGAATTTACAGAATTACTATAATAAATTGGCCCAAAAGATTCACCAACTATTGCTGTGATTCCATGAGCTATAAATCCTGTTACAGCTTGTTGTCTTGTGGATCCTTTACCGAAATTTTTACCAACTAATAATATCTTCCCAACATTATCTTCCTTTCCAAAACTCTTATACCCTTCAAGATTTCCGAAAATATGCGGTTTTATTTCATTGGGGTCATGAATTGTTAATAAGGATTGATGAAATATTTGGTCGGTATCAATGTCATCTACTATGACTAGCTTTGCTTTGGCTTTGATTGTTTCTTTACTCATCTTTTAACCACCTCTTTAGGAGCAGCAATTTTTCCTTCAATTGCTGTAGCTGCAGCTACAACAGGACTAGCTAAATAAACATCTGCGGGACCAATTTTGCCTTGAGTGTTTCTGTTTCCTGTTGTTAAAGTTACAGCTGTTTCACCCCCGGTTAAACCATATTGTCCCTTCGCGCAGGTTGAACAACCTACACCAAAAAAGTTTCCACCAGATTCTAGAATTATTGTCATATCGCCATTTAGATTGATTGAAACGAAATCCTCTCTAGTTGCAGGAACTATTCCAAATCTCACATTTGGGTTGATTTTGTGTCCCTTTAGTATCTTTGCAGCATCATGAATATCTGCTGAACTTCCATTTGTACAAGAACCAATAACAATAGAATTTATGGGAGTACCCATTACTTCCTCAATTTTTTTGACATTATGTGGATGTGGAGGACATGCGATGTATTGGCCTAAATCTTGAATATCTAAGACTAATTCTGAGATGTATCTTGCATCTTCATCAGCGGATAACATTTCTATCTCGATTCCAATCTTGGAGTAATAATCAGCTGTAATTTTATCAGCTGGTACAAATCCAATAACGCCTGAAGCTTCTGTAATTAGAGAACATAAAGTGACTCTTTCTTCAATTGATAACTTGTCAATAATCGCACCATAGAATTCGACAGCTTTCCCTGTAATTCCATATTCATGAAGTTCTTTTAGAACATAAAGAGCTAAATCTTTTGCTGTTGTTGGCCACTCATAATCTCCCTTTAAGATAATTTTTACAGTTTCAGGAATTTTTATCCATGATTTTCCTGTTTTCAAGGCAAAAGCAAGCATGACATCTCCTGCTCCTTGCCCTAAGATTCCTAAAGCTCCAAGAATATTATAATGGCTATCAGCTCCAATAACTACATCTCCTGGTTTTGAAAAACCTCTTCGAAACAATAGATGAGAACCTATACCTGACCCGAGATCAGTTACCTTGATTCCATGTTCTTTGGCAAATACGCGAATTTTTTCTTGATCTTTAGCATGCTTTGGATCATTGCCATAAGGATAACAATCTGGAGTAAAGATAACTTTTTCATTGTTGAATGTTTTAGAACCAATATAGTTTTTTTGAAATAGATCTATAACTTGAGGTCCTGCATAATCTCTTGCTGTAACCAAATCAAGATTAACCCATACTATGTTATTTGGATAGATCTCACTATCTGAAACATCTGTACGATTTCTGATGATTTTTTCAATAAGTGTGAAGCTAGTCATTTCGCTCTGTTTCACCTATTAATAAATAAGTAATAAGATTATCCTTATGTATTTATGTTATGTATTTATGGGGCATTGATTTTCATAGAAAATGATGTAAGAAAAAAATGAAGGAAAAAATATGTTAAAGGACATTTATCTTCTCACAAATGGCGTCTGCCATTTCAGAAGTTGTTGTATTTCCGCCCATATCATAAGTGCGATATTTTCCTTCAACAATTACAGCGGCTACTGCATCTTCAATCTTTTTAGCCATGTCTTTTTCATCCAACCAATCTAACATCATTTTTGCAGCAAGAATTTGTGCAATTGGATTTACTTTATTCATTCCCACATACTTGGGAGCTGATCCATGAGTTGGCTCGAAAACAGCAAAATTTTCTCCTATGTTTCCTGAACAAGCAAAACCTAACCCACCTATTATCTGAGCTGCTAAGTCTGAAACAATATCTCCAAACATGTTAGACGATACTAAAACCCCATAGTTCTGAGGATTTTTTACTAGCCACATTGCCATTGCATCTATGTTCGTTTCCCACAATTCTATGTTGCCATAATCCTGTATCAATTTTCTTGCTTCTCGTACCATCAAGCCACTTGTTTCTCTGATAACATTTGGTTTTTCTACAACAGTTACAGTTGGGTAGTCAAACTCCTTTGCATAATCCATACTAGCCTTGAGAATACGTTGAACTCCTTCTCGAGTGAATATTCTAGTAGATATGGCTACATCATCTAGATTCGCTTCTTCAAATCGTTTTGCCTTGGGATGATTTTCAATAATTGTTTTCATTACTACTTCTGGGACAGGATGCCATTCGATTCCGACATAAAGTCCTTCAGTATTTTCACGAAAAACTACCAGATCAATATCATCCCTGTAATTAAGAGGATTACCTGGATAAGCTTTGCAAGGACGTAAGTTGATATAAAGGTCAAACAGTTGTCGTAATCTCACAATAGGACTAAAGTAAACTAACCCCTTACCTTGTAATTCTGGAACTAATTCCTTTTCAGCCTCTTCCTTGGGTTTTGATGTGATAGCTGAAAACAAAGAACAGTCTGAATTCTTGAGAAGCTCAATTGTTCTATCTGGTAAAGGATTTCCTTCCTTACACCAAAATTCCCAGCCAATATCTCCATATGTATATTCAGCTTTATCACTAAATCCAACAGCTTTCAGAACTTTCATTGCTGCTTCTGTTACGTCAACACCAACACCATCACCTGGTAAAACTACAATTTTGTATTTCTTCATTTCAAAAACACCTTTTCCTCATTTATTTTCTTCGAATATTTGTTTTATTGGAGCAAAGCAAAGAAAATCACAGCGATGGATAATATCTACTTCTTTTAATCTAGGAATTTTATCTCCTTCTTTACTGTGAAAAACAATGGCTTGTCTAACGATCAGTGGTAAAGAATATTCATAAACTAATTCAAGACCCATCGCTGGATGACGTAAGTATTTTCCTTCCGCTGTCTGAATTATATGTCCAGTTTCGTCTTTTTCATACTCGATGAATTTTCCTACGTCGTGTAGTAATCCACCTGCGATTAGCTCATCTCTATTTAACTTATCTCCAAGACCAAGCATCTCATATCTTTCATAAGTGGCTAAACACATCTGTGTTACAGCTCGAATATGATCTATAATTGATATTTTCACTGTAAGATCTTCATTGACTAAGTCGGGAATTAACAGTGTGAAAGGAATTTTGTGAAGATCTTGTGTGCTCCATCCACCTTGTTGAATTGCTTTTTCAAGAGATTTCGCTACCTTATTCAACAAATCAATATTCTTGATTTCTTTAATTTCAGGAAATAAACTTTCAATTTCCATTCATATAACCCCATATAGCTGTAATAATCTTTATCTCATTCTTAATCCAATATTTGCTTTCAAATAAGGATTGAAAAACACAATAACACAATCTAATTAAAATTTGTGATTTATACCGCG
>JAAFKI010000008.1 GCA_021399345.1 Candidatus Heimdallarchaeota archaeon | reverse complement strand
ATCACGTATCCTCCTACCCCGTTCGCACGCCGTTTAGGCAATGCTTTCGGATCGCTTTTGATTAAAATATTGTATGCAGCATTAACATCAGCATTGATTAGATGGCCTTGGGCAGATTTAAACAACCCTCGTTCTATTCTATGTCCAGCATACTTCTCCCTAAACTTGGGGAACTCATTATCCAGAAAGCTACACTTTGAAGTATACTTTTCGGGTATAAGCTCAACCTTTATCCCATGTTCAGCCGCTTTATACTGTAGCTGGTGGATAATTTTCATGAAGGGGATAGCTACGAACATCTGGGTGATCTTTTTCCAGAAATGGACATTCTGTTTCCATTTCGCATTATAGCCGATAATTACTTCATGTAAATTCCGTTCAACCCACAAGTCTACTAAATACTTGGTGAGTTTGTGGATAGCATCTTTGAGTTTTTTTCGCCACTTCTCGCGAAGATAATAATAAGCTGGACCATAGCTGAGTTTATTCCTTGTTTTCAATTGCTGTTTTTGCTGCTGTACATATTGCTCTCTTAATTGTGTTTGTTTTTTCAAATAATATTGAATAATACTTCTGATTCCTCTCCCGTGATCCTTGATAACAATTGGTTGAAACCCAAGGTTATCCACAAAGGCTACAAAGTTGATAGACCCTAAATCGATAGCACCTTTTCTGGTAAAACGTTTTCGCTGTTTAGGTAAGACTTTCTCATACACTAGTTCGAGAGTGTACCCCACCCGTCTAGGGACAATTCTTACTTCTTTCAACGTGGTACGAGTTGTCAGTCGAGTTTTGTAGTAAAAGCCTACTTTCTTAGGAAGGACTAGCCAACCATTTTGTAGTATTGTTTGTTGGTTGGTGAAGATAGCTACGACTTCCCCATCTTTCGATTTATAGTTAGGAGGTTGGGGCATAGCGAAGAAAACTACAGGATTCTTTTTCCACTCCTTCAGTGCACGAAAATACCCTTTCCAATTTCTGCAAAGGAGTTTGAGTGTATGTTGTGCAGTTTGTGCGGGAAGAGTTTTGTAACACGCTTCTTCCTTAAGTAAGGTGTTGAGGTCATAGTACACTAGCAGCTTATTCTTCTTACTCAACGATTGCTTTACTAGATAATTCGCTCGATTATAGAGGCTTTTCACTTGATGACAAAGTGTGCTCAACGCTTGATGATAGGGGAGTTCAATACATTCCACTCTCAATACTTTCGTCATCACCTTTCTCCCTTTAATTCCCTATAAAAGCTCCCGTAATATTTGGTTCTTAAATGTCTTTCAAGGTGATTCATAGTTCCCTTAATATGACTACATGACAAAAACTATTCATATTCGTGATCCAAATATAGCTGTACCTACTCTTACCATGTTAGAACCGTGCTTTATTGCGATTTCATAATCACTTGACATTCCCATTGAAATTACTGGAGAATCAACTGAAATTCGAGGTTTAATCTCTTTCTGAAAAATGGAATTTGTTCTCTCAAAAAACTTTCTTAGTGAAACTTCTTCTAGTTCATATTCAAGAGGAGCTATTGTCATAATTCCTTGAACCTCTATATGATTAAGTTTCTTTATCTCTTCTAGATATTTGATAACTTCCTGCTGATTCAAACCTTTTCTTTTTTCTACTTGACTGAAATCGACTTGCAAAAGAATGGGATAAATTAGATCAAGTTTCTGTGCATATTTATTTACTAAAGATAGGATTTTACTACTTTGTACACTTTGAATTAAATTGCAATGCTCAACAGAATATTTGACTTTATTTGACTGCATCTGACCTACAACATGAATCTCTGATGAAGGCGAATATTCCTTAATTCTAAGTAGTTTTTTTTTCAACTCAGTGCTTATAATTTCCCCAATTATCTTTAATCCTGCGTCTAAAGCCGGTTTTATTCTGTCAAAAGTAATTCTCTTAGTTACTCCCACAAGTGAAATATCTGAACCATCTCTTCCAGTAAAACTTGCACTTTTGTGAATATTTTCAAGAACATTGGAGTAATTAGACTCAACTTCTATGGCAGGAAGAGATTTTGACATCATGAGAACATTTGATAAGGTAAAAAAAAGTTTGCTATTGATATATACTTCTATTAACCATTATTTTTCTTTTTAAAAAAACTCAGATCTACATGAGATTTATCAAAAAGAACCCTTCCTTCCATACCACCGCTTATTAAAAGAGATTCACCACTAATGTGGCCTGAAGCTTTATCAGACAATAAGAACAAAACTGTATTTGCTACATCAGTAGCAGATGCTATCTTCTGCATAGGTATTGTCTGTAGAATTTTTTTTACTTCTTCCATGTCCTCTAATGATTTCATAGCCATTTCTGTAAGAACCCATCCTGGACCAACGGAATTAACTCTACCCATTTCCACATAGTGAATTATCTCATTTTTCCAAGTTTTCGTTAGACCATACATTAGAGCTGCTTTGGAAGCAGAATAATCCGCATGTCCAGCTTCACCAAAAAAACCAGCAGTAGAACCTATGAGAACAATTGAAGCAGATTTCCCCGGATATTTGATTAGATTTCTAAAAAAAGCTCTTACACAGAGAAATACACCTGTTAAATTCACATCCAAAGTATTATTCCACTGATCTAAACTTAATTCAGATGTAAGAGTAGATTCAGAGCCCCAAACACCTGCATTAGCAATTAAGTTATCAATTCTACCAAAATGATCATTTGCTAAAGAGTAGAGATTTTCAATATCTTCTTCTTTTCTCAAATCACCTTGAACAAGGAAAACGCTACTTGAATCATATTTGTTTTGAATCTCAGTAGCACTCACAATATTAGTATTGTAATGAATAGTTACTCTAGCTTCCTCTTCAACTAATTGATCAATAATGGCCCTCCCTATCCCTCCAGTCCCTCCAGTCAATAAAATATGCTTTTCTGTCAGATTCAAATCCATATTTAACAGAAAACAATATTCATTTTAAGTTTATTTCAAAAATTTAAACATCAAACCTTCATTTGAATACTTTTATAATTGGCTCAAGTTTTCCTAGGATGATAATAATGTCTCAAGATGTTGTTGATAAAGCATTACAGAAATTGCAAGATTTGCAAATACCTTATGGAGACATAAGAGCAGAAAATTCACTTATGACTCAGATTCGAACAGTAAATGGAAGAGTAGAAGCTAGTACTACTGGAATAGAATCAGGTGTGGGAATTAGAATTTTAAATAAAGGAGCATGGGGTTTTGCTTATGGACCTTTAGAGAAATATGAAGATGTAATAGATATGGCTCTAAAAGCAAATAAGCTTAATCTGAAGCAGAAGAAAAAAGACATCACTCTAGCTAAAGTGAAAGTTGTTGAAGACAATTTTATTGGAGAACAGAAGAAAAAACTAGATGACACAGGTTTTGACGAAAAAATTGAATTTACAATAGAAGCTGATAAAGCTCAAGAGGATGAAAGGATTAAATCTAGAACATCCTTTTTCAGAGAAGTTCTTAGAAGGATGATTTTAGTTACTACAGAAGGAACAAGAATCGTATATGAAGTTCCTTATGTAATGATGTATGCACAATCAGTTGCTAGAGAAGGTTCTGAAACTATTGAAGGGAGAAGCAGAATTGGGCATATAGGTGGGGTAGAGTTAATTGATATAAGAAACCCAAACCAATTAGGGGAGAAAGCAAAAGAGAGAGCCTTGGAAGGTTTAAAGGCACCAAAGGTGAAAAGTGGTAGATATCCTGTTGTTCTAGATGGAACAATAAATCATCTCTTTGCACATGAAGCTGCAGGACATTCAGCAGAGGGTGATTTTGTTCAGACAGCTGGTGTTCTTAGAGGGAAACTAGGTAAAAAAGTTGGAGCTCCCTGTGTAGATCTAATTGATGATGGCTCGTTGAAAGTGTCAGCAGGTATTAATTCATTTGGATACATTAAATATGATGATGAAGGAGTTCCTGGTCAGAAAAACTATGTCATCAAGGATGGAATATTGAAAACATATCTAACAGATAGGAGCTCTGCAGATCATTTTGGGCTTAAACCAACAGGTAATTCAAGAGCTGAAACATACAATTTCCCTCAAATTGTGAGGATGACTAATACATATATTTCTCCAGCCAAGGATCCCATGAAACATGAAGAACTAATAGAGAAAACAAGAAATGGTTTTCTACTCATGCAAGGGGGAGGAGGACAAGTTGATCCAATTAAGGGTACATTCAATTTTGGTGTAGTTGAATTATATGAAATCAAGAATGGAGAAGTAGGAGAAAGATATCGACCTACTACCCTAGCTGGAAATACCCTAGAAACCCTGCTTAAAATTATAGGCGTTTCACCAGAAATGGGAGATCCTCTTGATAGTATAGGATTTTGTGGAAAAGACGGTCAATCAGCACCCGTTGGAGTTACAGCCGGGTGGTTGGCTGTGAAAAATATTGTAGTAGGTTAGGTGAAAAAAATGTCAGAATACGATTTAAACAAAAAAATTCAATCAGCTTTAGACCATGGTTTACTATATGCAAAGAAAACAGGATCAGATCATTGTGAAGCTTTTGGATTAAATCAGAAATCATACAATTTAGAAATTGAAAAAGATAAACCAAAACACAATATTGGTATATTACATGGTTTAGCATTCAGAGTAATTGCAAACAATGCTCAAGGTTTTGCTTATACTTCGTCTTTCGAAAAAAAGGATATTGAAATGACTGTGAAAATGGCAATTCAATGTGCTCAAACCAAGAAACAAGATCCCGATATTAAACCATTTCCAGAACCCAATAGAAATAAAGCAAAACTCGACTTAGATGAAGATTTATTTAAACTCGATTCAGATCAAGCAGCTGAAGTTTTCGAACAAATGCTTCCTAGCGAATTACCTAAAAATCTTTATTTCTTAATGGCTATGGGATTTACGAGTATTGGTGATTCATTTCTCAAAACTTCACAAGGTATTGATATTCATGACAGAGATGCTGGATATGGATTGGGCATAGGATATTTATCCGCTCATGGTTTTCCAAATTATGATTTTCATTTTGAAGGAAGCCGAACTTTGGGACAGGTTAAACCAAAAGACGTTAGTCAAATAGCAATTGACAAAACACTAAAATCAGCTAAACCCCAAACAATGTCTCTTGCAGGTGACTATCCAATAATCATAACTCCAGAAGGTTCTTATGGGCTTTTTGGAGGTCTGCTAACGATTCTAGATACACTTCTACGAGGTGATAAAGCATCCAGAGGTGAAACAGTCTATGCAGACAAAATTGGAGAACAAATAGCACCAGATAACTTTACTCTAACTGATGATCCTATCCATCCAGATATGATTTCTTCTGCTTTATATGATGCAGAAGGAACTCCAACTGAAAGAACAAACTTAATCGAGAATGGAGTTCTCAAAACCTATTATCTTGATAGCTACTATGCAGGGAAACTGAATATGGAAAGTAATGGTAAAGCTCAAAGAGGTGGTTTCTTTGGAGGGAATCCTGCTAAAACTCCACCTGCAATTGGAACCTATGCAACAATGATAGATCCTGGTGATTCCTCTTTAGATGAAATGTTGTCTGAAACTAAAGAAGGTTTTATGATGAAAAGTTTCATGGGCATACATATGTCTGATTTAAGCAGTGGAAGATTTGCAGTCACTGGTTCTGGATGGTATGTAAAAGGTGGAGAAATAAAATATCCTGTTCAGGATATCTCTGTCTCTGGCACAATTCCTGAACTTCTTCTGAACATAGACTTAATTTCAAAAGAAAGAACAAAGGGATTGAACAATGAAGTACCATATTTAAGAGTAAAACAACTCAGTGTTGCTGCCAAGAAACTTGATTTCAAAATCAGATTTGGGTTTAAAGTTCTAAAAACTCTTGTTAAATTAGGGATAGTCAAAAATCCCTTTATCTAATTTTCTTTTTACATTAGAGTTCAGATAAAACAAAAAAAGAAAAAGAAAGATAAGAATTTATCTCTTTTTGGTAAATATTACTGCGCTAGCTACTGCAGCTAATCCAATTATACTTAGAATTGACACTATACCGAATTCATTAACTGCTGGTAATCCACCAATCAATGTGTAAAGATCTGGTAGTGTCTTGAAATTAGCACCAATAGACATTTCGATGTAAGCTGATAGAATACCACCATTCATACCATAGTTTGGTACTTGAGTGACTTCGAACTCGAAGCTTGCTTTAGCTCCAGCTCCTAGAACAATTCCGGTTGTGTAATCTACACCTAACCAAATTGAACCTCTAATCCAACCATTTTGTGTAATTGTTTCCCAAATGTATTCTCCATTGAGCGCTGTCCATCCAAAGTCGATAAGTGCGTCAATTGTTACATAGTAGTACATGATATCTTGAGCAGCATAATAGTATTGATCTGCAACAAGGTTAAGATCCAGAGCAGTTAGGTCGACATTAGAGTTATCAATTGCTAAAGCATTCAATGCAGATTCTAAGTATGGCGTTACACTCACTATAGAACTCACAGTAGTCCATAAACCATCATACATTTCCCAGTCATTAGGATTCCACATGGGTCCTTGTGGTGAGAACATTGGCCACGTATAGCTACCTAGTTCGGGTGGTATAGAAACATTCGCTGGATCATACATCGTTACATCAGCTTCAGCCCACAAACCATCGAAACCAACCATATCTACACCTAGAATTGGATTACCAATCGAGGATAAACCATTTGTCTTGAATTCAGTGATACCGTCTACAAAATCTGGATCAGATGCAATTGGTAAATCAAAGTAGAAAACAAAATTGTTTACCAGGTAAGTCCATGAACTTGGTGATGGTAATGAAGGTGTAACATCAACTGTTTTAGCAGGATCATATTCGATGGTTAAATTAGCCCAAACATCAGTCATTGAATAGAAATCAACATCTGTTGTAACATTGAGTAACATTCCTGATACAGTATCATAACCCCAGATAACATCTTGGGTAACTCCTGGTTCAGAAGCATTCAAGTGCATTTCAATAGCAAAGTAATCATTTGCAACATCATAAGTAGTTGTTATACCTGGTGTGCCTTCTGTATCGTTTTGAACTTGAGAGAATGTATTTAATACATCCCAATCAGTTGTTCCTGCGTAGAATGTTTGCATTGGAATTATCATATCATTGAATGGCCAGTAATCATGTGCTCCCCAATTGAATTCCCAGTCTTGATCCATAGGTAATAACATATTCAGATCTGAAAGCATGGTAAAGTCCATTAGTGGAGTTGGTACTATGGAACCAGTTCCTAATGTAAATTCGAAATCTGGTACATTCATATTATAGAATGGGCCATTACTCCAGAGCCAATTTAATTCATCAGGACTTGAAACTAAAGCAGCATAGAGATATCCTCTATCATATCCTTCAGCATATTGTCGCTCATAAATGAAGTTTGCACCTTGTTCATAAGGATCAGTAGTTGAAGGTGAGTATGGCAAGGTAGATGGTACATTATTTGCAGGAATCATTGCTAATTTATCAGCAGCTCCTTGGTCAAATCCATCAAAGAAGGCATCGTATTTGTAATTCCACATTCCTTGGAGATATTGTTCACCAATATTGTATCCATAATATCCATCATCGTATCCGGCATCGTATCCAACTTGCATTCCATCAAAGTATCCAGATTCTCTAGAATCATATGGATCGGTCCATGGTTCAGGAGGCCAGTAATTTGGTCCAGGATATGATCCAAATTGGTCAGCATCACCACTCCAGTATCCATCCCAGTAGTAATTTTCATAACCTTCTACATAACCACTCCAAAATGTTTCCCATTCATCGTTGTAAAGATCACCATAGAGTTCACGATTGAAGTATACTTTGGCTCCTTCATATAGAAATCCTTCTTCATACCACATTTCATAGTAATGTTGGTATTCTCTATACATTCCGTAATCATATACAGAAGAGTAAGGAGGTATAACACCGCTATATCTTTTGTCTGGAATCTTGCTAACATTGAAATCAAGTCTTCCTTGTAGAAAACCATCATCTCTAGCATCGATGAAACCTTGATAGAAACCGCTTAAAGCAGCTGTTTTGTCATTCCACAGTGGATCCATTCCACTTTCCCAATAAGCACCGTATCCGTACTCATACCCAAAATAATTACCGTAATCGTAGCCAAACCAGTAGATATCATTATCGTTGTAATTATTTTCATTTGGATACCAAAACCAGTTATTGTAACTAGCAAATTCAGCATCGTTCCAACCTATTTCAAACGTAGTTTCAAATGTATTGTTAAAACCATTCCAAAACTCATCGAAGATTGGGTCATTAAAATGACCATAAGGCCAATAATCGAAGTATGAAGAAAGATCTGTGTTTGTAAAGTCTTCAGGGAATGAAAACTGCGAGGCATTTACATAAACTCCTAAATCATCGTTTAACTGCAGAAATGTGAATATTTCCATCGCTTCAGCTAAAGTTTGATTTTCATATCCACCAACCATATCATCCCATTGATATAGATTGATGTCATTCAAATAGGAAATATATGTAACAATTTCGCTGCCTTCTAATGATCCAATTAATCCTTTATCAAAAATTGGACCACCGACTTGAGTAAGAAGCATATCAAGAACTTCCCAAATTCCATCACCATATTGGAACTCTGAAATGTTGTAGAAAAGCTTTTGACCACTTGCTACAGCATTAAGTTCGGGGGTTGATGGAAAAGAGGAATCTATGTATGCATCTGTTACAGCCATCGGTGAAGAAGGAGTAACGAAAGGTAGTAATATTATCAATAAACTTATTCCTAAAAATATTTGTCTTTTCATATTTGAACCCCTCTTGGTTCTATAACTATATAGCAAATTTTCATTTAAAAATATAATGTTCGTGTTTTTTCGAACTTTTATTTTTGAATTATAATTTTTTGAAACTGGCTCTGTTTAAATCACTAACAATCTCAAAGAAAGAAGAATAAAATTGTGATTTCTTTGTTCAATCTAACTCAGTTGGTTGCTCAAACTGGCTCCCAAAGAAATCGAATACTTGATAACTTCCGCACTCAGGACAATAAAATGTTAGAATGAAAGCTTTTGTCCTATCTTCTCCAATAAAGTCTTGCTCACACACTTTCTCACAGAATTTGCAGTAAATGTTAAGTTTAGGTTTTTCCTCTGCCATTAGTTCTCACCATTGATTTGTTATTATCATTTTTAAATTATTTCATTTTCCCTTTTATTGTTCCAACATTCTAGTTAATCTGTGAATAACGTCTTCTATTTTCGCTAAATTAACCGAACCGAAACTTGCTCTTATGTTATTTTTTTGAGTTGGTCCAAATTCAGTTCCAGGAACCAGAACAACTCTAGCATCCTCGAAGGCTTTGTTAGAAAATTCTTCTCCAGTTGGATATTTTGATTCAGATATATCTGGATAGCAATAGAATGATCCTGATGATTTATGACACTTAATACCTTCAATTGAGTTGAAACCATCAACAATAGCATCTCTTCTTTGTTGAAACTCTTCTTTAATGTATTTTTGGAATTCTTTTGCTTCATCTGTATGCATATAATTTGCAAGAGCTACTTGTGCTGGTGTAGTTGCATTTGCAATGACATAAGTATGATAGTCAATCATGGGTTTCATGATTTCAACTGTTGATACTCCAAACCCTATCCTCCATCCAGGAATAGCAAAGGTTTTTGAAAAAGAATTAGCAGTCAAAGTTCTTTCATAAGCACCATCTATTGAACCTATATGTACATGCTTTTTTTCATCGAATGTATAGTATTCATACACTTCATCACTAATTATCATTAGATTGTGATCTACAGCTATATCAACAAGTGCTTTTAACTCATGTTTCTCCATAATAGCTCCAGTGGGATTGCTTGGAAAATTCAAAATCATCATTTTAGTTTTGTCATTGACTGTCTCTTTCATTTTCTCAATATCTATCTTGAAATCACTAGTAGATGACATCCAAACTGTTTTTCCTCCAGCTAACTGTACTTGATGAGGATAAGTTAAGAATGAAGGGTCTTGAATCAATACTTCATCACCTTTTCCCAGATAAGTTTGTAATGCTGTATATACTAACTGAACACCCCCACAAGTTATTAGAACTCCATCTGAGCTATAATCGACTCCATATTCTTCTTTATATTTTCTCGCAACCATTGTTCGAAGCTTGGGATTGCCTGGAGATTGGTCATAGTTGTTGTAATTGAAATCTACAGCATATCGCATTTCTCTTTTTAGCACTTCGGGAGTTGTAATATCTGGTGCACCAATACCTAAGGAAATTGTATCGGGTATACCTTGTGCTTTTGCAAAAAGTTCTCGAATGCCACTTGGTTTAATTTTTTGCATTTTCTCTGAATAAAAAGTCATTAATAACCAATTCGAGTAAAAACGGAGTTAAATTAAATCTTTTCGTAGGGAACAAGACCACGTTACTTACAATAAAGTGGAAATCTTTGTAGTGGGTGATTCCAGTTCTGCTAGAATTTGTTTTGTTTTACTTCTCATTGTAAGCTTATCCTCAGATTTATCGATGAGCTCTTTCGCTTTAAGAATAGCTGATTGAATTGTATATTCATTGTGTAAAGGAATTCCTATATCTGAAATATATTCAAGAACATCAAGAGGATTAGGATAGTAGGAAATAGAAGGTGTTCCTAAAGCTGCTGCTTCTCTAGCCATGGTAGCCCCTCCTGTTATACACAAGTCTGAATAATAATACAACGATAATGTATCAACAGCTCTTGGGGGAACAATAATTCTGTTCTTAAATTTCTTTTTTAATATTTTTTCTTGGCTTTCATATCTGGGAAAAATTACAGCTCTTCCATCATATGTTTCGAAAACTTCTTCCAAAATCTCAACAAGATGAGTTTGTCCAACCATATTTCTTTCAAGCATATAAGCTGCACTGCTTTCCTCTGGACGACCTACAATGAAACTATCATCTACATGTAATCCTAACATTTCAAGAGTTTCTTTTTGAGGTTTAAAATCCTGCAACCATGCTACTTCATCAATACCATCATATGGCTCTAATTGATCTCGTGTGGCTCCAAGTGAAAACCATTTATCATCAGTTATACATGAACTATAAACTAAATATTTGGATAATGGGATTGTCAATTTTCCAACAGCCTTTGCATGGGGTGAGTCATTGATTGTAATTGTAGGTATTCCTAAACCAAAAGCTACTCTGGTTGATTCAGGGGATGAGAAGGATATATGGTAATCTGGTTTATTTTCAAGACCATTAATATATTCTGCAAGTTGTGCAATTCTCTCATTTCCTGCTTTCAATTTGCCATACAGAGTTCCTCCCCCATGTCTACCCATTATTTCTACATCTAAGTCCAAAAGAAAGAAAAGACTAGCAACATAATCATAATTTCTGCATGTGAAAATAGCTTCATGACCTGCTTTCTCTAATTCTTTCGCTATTGCATTAAATAATAAGGGTTCTTTTGAAGTTACAGCATCAAACCAGACAATCATCAAACCAATACAAACTTTAATACAAAAAAACCTTATGCTTGAAAAGTAAAAGAAAAAGAAAGGTTAATCGCATTTACTATAACCGCAACTCTTGCAAGTAAAGCACCCTTCAGCAAACTCTAACATGCTTCCACAATCTGGACAAGCAATTACTCCATTAGAACGGACGATGGTTTCACCATCTAGATATTTCTCCAGAACATGAGCTATTCCATCTGGACATGATAAAACAGTTTGTCCTTGATAGAAATTTGGACTTGGACATCTTATTCCTGCTAAATGGTCGGCTATCGATTCCAATTTTACACCTGATCTCAATGCAAGAGAGATTAATCGTCCAACAGCCTCACTTTGGCTAGCAATACAACCTCCACTCTTACCTACCTGAACAAAAACTTCACAAACCCCCGTTTCATCACTATTAACAGTGACATAAAGATTACCGCAACCTGAACGAATCTTATGGGTTCGTCCAACTGTTACCTCAGGTCTAGGTCTTGGTTCGACTTTCTCAGAAATAATAGTTAGTTTCTTTGAATCTTGCTTTTCTGGTTTTTTTGTTGAAAGTACCTGATATTTTCTTGAACCATCGCGATAAACAGTTATACCTTTGCACCCTTGTTTGTATGCTAACATATACGCATTGGCGATATCCTCCTTTGTAGCAGTTGAGGAGAAATTAATTGTATTGTGCGAAACGATTCCACTAACTAAGTAAGTATGTTTTTCTTCAACTTCTATATCATACATTTTTTGAGGATCAAGCTCTTCGTTTGATTCAACTTTTTCTACAGGGGTGATAATTGTAAGGCCAAGTTCTTCAGCAACTGTATTCCAACAGTAATTTCTTTTAGATTGCTTTAACCATCTAAGATTTGAATAGTTTGAATGGTTTGAAGGCAATTTAAGACTTGAAACCTCCTTAGAATCAATTTGAACAAAATATTTCTTGAAATAGCTGTCAGATATCTTGTGATGTTCTAGAGGTTTAATTATTTCTAACAACTGGTTGCTGATTTCTACATAATAACTCATCCCATGCCCTTTCACATTTTTCATTCCTTGAAAAACTAAGGGAACACCAAAACTTCGTAATAGTTCAGCTAATTCATACGAAAGAACCTCTGACATCCCATTATAAACAATTAACCCCCCTTGTTTATAATTAAAACCATCTAAAGTAACACCTCTTACAAAAGCGATTTTTTCTGATTCATTGCCTAGCAAAATCTGCTTTGGAATATGTTTGTTATAAGCATTATCTCCTATAAGCTCCTTTGTAAATCGAACTAATGTTCTTGAAGTGATAATGTGAGATTTCACTGAAGTTCGTTTATCCTTTACTGTTTTTGGTTTAACACCAAAAAGTCTTATTGAAACATCATCAAAAATCTTACCAATTTTATCATTTTTTTCATGCAAAGTCACAGAACCTGTAACCTCTGTTAAACTCCCATCTGCAACAAGCATTCCTAACCATAAAGCAAGATCATCACTAATCTGAGTGGGTATTGGTATTTTGTTTGAGCTTGTTTTGAACTCATACTCAAATACTATTTCTTTCCTACCTTGAGTATGGATAGCAGGAAAATTGTGTCTTACACATACCAAATCATTCTTTTTCAATTTTTTTAATAATTTCCATCCTTCAGGTGTTAAAACATGATGACTATCTGTAGCTCCGATCAACACAGAACCGTTTCTTAAACGTATTCTTGTAGCTTCTTTATGACCAGCACTATAATGAGATGTAACTTTATTTAGATTCCCTCCTTCACCATTTAGAACTTCTAAGTTCTCAAGAGGTTTAGCAAAACTGTCATCACAATTAGCATATCCACACTCCTTAATTTTTAGTATTCCTTGATTAGTCATCATCAATGAATTCTCGTGAATACATTTTGATGTAGCGTTGTCATTATACCTCTGAAAAGCAGCTTGCATTCTAATATGCCATTCAGGAGTTATATCGTGAGAAGTAACAAATATATTTCTTAAATCCTCAGGAATATCTTCCAAACCTTGAATAGTGTTAGAGGAAGACACTTTTTCTAGTAGTTCTTCTGAATGGATTTTCAAATCCTTTAGATTTTGTTCAAAAAGTGGATTGACATCAAAAAGCTTCTTTCCATCTAGTACATTTCGAGTAAAAGCTATAGCATAATAAGGTTCGATACCGCTTGAACAGCCAGCAATTAAAGAGATAGTTCCTGTAGGTGCTATTGAAGTAACAGTAGCATTTCGAAGGTTTTCAGTTTGATCTCTGTATATACTTTTATTGAAATTGGGAAAATTACCTTTCTTTTCACCTAATACTCGAGATTCATCCCGTGCAGTTTTTTGCACAAAAGCCATCACTTCATTTGCTTTAGCTAACCCCTCTTCTGAATCATAACGAATTTCTAGTTTTACAAGTAAATCAGCAAAACCCATAATTCCAAGACCTATTTTTCGATTAGCTTTAGTTATCTGTTCGATTTCTGGAAGTATATACTGATTTTTTTCTATTACATTATCTAGAAAACGAACAGCTGTTCGTACGGATTCTTCCAGCAAGTCCCAATCGATTTTACCTTTTTTTACGTGCTGCAAAAGGTTAACAGAACCGAGATTACAACTCTCCCAAGCTAGCATAGGTAATTCACCGCAATTTCTCGTCTTGAGATAGGTTATTTTCTTGCTTTTGTCAGATCTTGATGTAAATCCTCCAATGAAATAGCTGTGAAAATCATCTACTGTTCCATTATAAACATCTTCCTTACCTATATACTTGACATCTACAATGCGATGATTATACATAACTGCAGCTTCTTTGAGTTCATAGTAAGTTTGAAATCCGTATTTTGTACCCAATCTATACGGAATTTCTTCATCTTTACATTTGCTTACCCACTCTTTCTTGAAAGGAATACGTTTAAATTCAGATTTTAATTCTTTGAATATCTTAATTTGAAGTTCTTTGTTATTTTCAGTTTTTTTCTTATAAGCATAATTTATACTCTTTATTCTATTGTGCTTTATTTTTTCATCAGTATTGAAAACTTCAATTGAGCATTTTTGGCTACAGTAGCTTATTTCTCTTCTAGAATAGCTTAAATCAAAAGCTGAACCACAGTGTTCACATACTTTTCTAACTCTTACTGAATTCTTGTCAAGGTAACATTCCAGATCTGTTTGTTTTTTACAATATTCTAGTTTTCTTTTCGCTCTTCTTCTATAACCTAGTTCAGTTTTCTTTCTGTATCTTTTGTTCTGCCAGAGTTTTATTGATATATTTGATAGTATTTTTTTGTAATTTGGATCAATGGCATGACGGTTCCTAATACTTACCCCAATTTTCTTTTTTACACCATCGGATAATACTACTCCAAAACGCGGATTATTTTCTCCTTTGGTTTGGTAGAACGGGTTTTTCTTTTTATATAATTCCCATTTCTTGTTATCTTTTTTGATTTTGTAAATAGGGTTATTATTTCCTTTAATGCTCTCACCATGAAGCAAATAGTGTGCATCTATTGTCATTATTTCTAGATTTTCTGGTTCATTGTTTTCAGAGTTGAAATCTTTATGATGAACTACAAATTCCTCAGGTATAGACTTATCGTTATTATGGAAGAAACTAGCAATATGTGTGTGCTCAGATTTGTCACTTTTACCCCTATTATACATTCGCCAATATCTATTAAATTCAGTAACTGTGTATATTCCTTTCTGTGGTTGTAGTCTTTTAGTTAAAATATGAAGACTATCATTGGGTTTTAACTCATCAACCCTTTTCATTGACCCATCTCTTAAGTAGAACCTGTGATTAGCAGTTGCTTTAATTTCATCTCCTGTATCCAAGCTAATTCGATAGATGGGTTGTTTTGTTCCAGTTTTTCGTGGATTTCTCATATATCTAATTGCTATTTTTCCTTCAAAATTTTCAGAAAAAACAGGTACGTCTTGTCCTTCATCAGCTAGTTGTTTTATAGATACAGAACCTCTTCCATCAGCTGTATAAACAAGAGTATCTCCAGTTACACATGGATTAGTGCTCTCTATCTCACCTAATTCTGGTGTGGGGTTATCTTGATTAATTCTATCAATAAAAACAATTCCAGGTTCTCCATTTTTCCAAGCCATTTCAACAATTTTGTTGAAAACCTCTTTAGCATTCATTTTACCAGATACTTTGTTGATTCGTGGATTAATTAAATCATAATCTTCATTTTTCTCAACAGCTTTCATGAAATGTTCAGTAATTGCTACAGAGAGATTGAAGTTGGTTAAACGATTTTGATCTTCTTTACAAGTAATGAACTCCATGATATCAGGATGATCAACACGTAAAATACCCATGTTCGCCCCACGACGGCGTCCTCCTTGCTTCACAGTGTTTGTAGCGGCATTAAAAACCTCCATAAAAGAAAGAGGACCACTTGCTATTCCCCCAGTAGTTTTTACTACATCATTTTTTGGCCTAAGCTTAGAAAAACTGAAACCTGTTCCTCCACCACTATTATGAGAAATAAAGCCGTTTGCAATGTAAGCGTGTTTCTCAGGAACAGTAAGGTCAAAAACTTCCATTATTCCAACTGATTTAATTTCTCGTACTTGAGTATAAAGAATATCTTCAGAGAGTAACAACTCATCGAAGAAATCAGGTTTCATTTCTAGTTTTGTCAGCATCTTTAGTTTCTGATAGCTTAACTCTCTAATTTCCGAGCGATATACTAGACCACCATACTCCTTGAGAACCTTTATTTTCTCTCCTTTTGGAATTGTTTTGTACCAATCTCTTATCCTTTGATTTTGATATGGGATCATTTGACCTCTTTTGAATATATCTTCAGACTTAATGTCTTTCAATCTGTATTTCTTCTTCTTAGAGATGAAACCTATTTTATTCTTATAATTGATGAAACCAGACTTTGTACATATGGAAATCTGATAAACTCCAGTTGTTTTATTCCTATATTTTCTAGTTGGTATACCAAGATGAAGTAATACTATTTGTAAATCAGAAATTAGCTTATGTGAACTAGATGTATAAGTGATGTGTCCAGATTTTCTAATGCAACCATCTGCATTGAAAAGGCCTTTGAGAAATGCCCTAATGTTTTCTTCACTTGATTCAAGAATTAACTTAGGAATTTCTGCTTCAGATGACTTTTTTTTGAGAAAACCTAAGAAGTTTAACCATTCTTTTATTTGGACACTTAAAATTCCAACCTCAAATACGGATTCAAATTCAACAGAGGAAGGCATTTTTCCAAACAATATCATAGAAAGGTTGTTTATTCGGTCTACTACTTCCTCTTCGTGTTTTCCAACAGTAAAACGTATTCCATCCCGATGATTGCTTCCATCTGCAATATATAATCCAATTAACTCGGATAACTCAGGGGTTAGTATATCTGGTAGATCGTACAAAATTGGTTTGAAACTTGTTTGGTTTCTACCTGTTTTGGGAACATATTCGAACATTGGTAATTTAATTTTCGAACCCAGCCAATTACTTGGTTTTATAATCAACCAATCTCCTTTCTTTAGACTACCTACTTCCTTCCAGCAGTGTTTTCCATCCTTATTCATTACTAAGAGTTTATGCAGTTTTGTTCCAGTGATTGAGTAACCGTGTGCAGTTTCTACTTTATAGACTGGTTTTTTACCATTGTAATAAACTTTAGATACGGAAAAAACTCCTTCATCAGTTTCAACGAGAGAATTGGATTTTACATTTTTGATTTCTACTAGACCATCACTTGTCATGACAAGAGAATCTTTAGTTAAGCATTGATGTATTAGAGCACTATGTTTTACAGCATCAAAGATTGAAGACATATCATCTTCTATCGGTAGGACAAAACAAGCACTGAGTTGACCTAGAGCTGTTCCTGCATTCATAAGTGTTGGTGAATTTGGCAAAAACCTTAGTGATGTCATCAATTCTAAAAATTCTAACCTTTCCTCTTCCGAGCTAGAAATAGAACTTGCAACACGATTGAACATCTCTTCAGGTGTCTCTATTACCTTGTTATTCTCATCTCTAAGAAGATATCTTTTTTCAAGAACAATTTGAGCGTTTTTTGATAATATTACTTCTGTCACAATAACCCCTTTCTTAGTGTATTTTTACTTTGGTTTATAAACCCCGACGAGTTTTTTGACTTGTTGCATGATTTTACAAAATCGGAACTACAAGTAAGTATAATAAAGGATTCGAAATGATATTTAAGCCTTTACAACATTCATCTATTCAAGAGTTCAACCTCTCTAAGTAGCGTATAAATCCGACAAAAATAATACGCGAAAATTACAGAAACGAGATTGGTTTTAAATCAATTAAAAATACTATGGACAAAAATCGTGCCTTACACAAAACATTTGTATAACTATGATGGGGAATTCCGATAAACTTTAATTTATGCAAGTTATATTAGTCCCATACAATGAAATTCAGAATGAATCGAAGAGCATTATCTCCAATAATATCAGTTGTATTGATGTTTGCTCTAATAACTGCTGCAATAGGGATTTCTCTTGTCTACATGATGCCCAGCATTAGCCAGTTCAAAGATAAAAGCTACAATAATAGCAGTAACCTGTATTTCATAGCTCTAGATGCCACTATACAAGATCTAATTCAAAATCTTCCTCCTGCAAGTTCAGACTTCCTATATGTACAAGAAGAAGGAACTATACATTTAGTTGAAGATTGGGCTTTTACATTCATTCTGAAAGATATTTTAGGAGCTCAAAATAGTTTGGTTTTACAAGATAATGTAACGAGAATTATTCACCGTAGTACAGCTGTAGGAGACTACAATGAAGGAGAGCATAGATATATAGTTGGTCCTCAAAATCAAGACTATCTGTTTCTTAATGGGAGTAGTACAGTCTACAACGATATAGCAGTTGTAAACACCTCAAGAGCAATATATGATCCTTCATTTCTAGAATTAGCACTTTACTATAGATATACACTTTCTACCGAATATGTGGTTTCAGGAATTGAGGAAATCTATTATATGGACATTATCAATGTGAAGTTTGTTGAAGATGATTCTATCTCATTATTTAGCGAAACTCAGAAATATGTCAATATTCAGCTAACCTATGCAGGAACAGAAACACAACATCTAGGGGAGATTGAATATAATAATGACATGCAAGGTGAAATAACCTTGATAAACCAATATAGATATCAACTAAATGAGTATCCTATATATTTCCCAGCAAATCCAAGTTATTCAGCGCATAAGATTGTCGCAAACCTAATTAATATAATAATAAATGTATCATTAAGTTAAGGAGAGTTTCATGCCAAGCGAATATATCATGTACCTATCTATTCTTCTTGTTGGAACACTTGCAATAGCAGGTATAGCAGTTACAATGATTGCTATAAATAATACAATGGAAGAAACAGCTCTTAAAACGAATATGGAAAACATATTGCAAAATATGGCAGAAACGATTCACAATCTATTAAACGAAGGTCAGAACCAGATTAACCTAGGAGCCATTTCTATTAACATGCAACGGCCGTTAACGCTGCCTCAAGAAATCCAAAATGAAGCTTATGAAATAGAGGTCGTATCTTCAGAGAACACTTACTCACTTAAAGCAACTGTAATAAAAAATGAGGATATTTTTGTTACTGTATCATTGTTTATTGATCCTAGTGTTTTAACCATATCTGGAACAATATCAAGCTTGAATTCATCACCGACAATTATCTACGTGTATGATGGAGCAGATATCAACATATCTCTAGTTGATTAGTTTTTCTTGCTATTTCCTATATTTTTCACCTAATATGAAAAATAACTTTAAAAAGAGTAGTACATATAATTAATTCATGCAAGATGATACTGGTGAAGCCTTTGTTGATACAGCAGCAGTTCCGATTCTTGAAGAGACATATCCAGTAAGCCCTCCATTTTCATATGTTTTAATTCAAACTGATCCTACAACCAAGAGAACACAATATATGATAGTAGAAATCCCTCTTGATAGTAAGGAAACTGCTATTTATAACAAAATATTCTCTATTATGGTAGATGAATTGGACGTTGATTTTACTGTATTAAAATCAACTGAAAAGGCTGAAGAATTTCTGAAGAAGAAAATAGTTGATATCATTAAACGTTATCGTGTTTCGTTGAATGAATCACAATTTGAGAAGATAATGTATTACCTTACACGAGATTTAATTGGATATGGGATGATTCAACCATTTATGCTTGATCCTAACATAGAAGATATTTCTTGTGATGGAACTGGTATCCCAATTTATGTTTGGCACAGAAAATATGAATCTATTGCAACCAACATCTCATTTGATACAGATGAAGAGTTAGATAGTTTTATCATAAAACTAGCTCAACGTGCAAACAGACATATAAGCATTGCAAATCCCCTGTTAGATGCATCTTTACCTGATGGAAGCAGAATACAACTAACCTATGGAAAAGAGGTAACTCAACGAGGATCTACATTTACTGCAAGAAAATTCAAAGCAGATCCTTTCACAATTACAGACTTAATTCTTTACAACACAATAGATCAAGATATTGCAGCTTATTATTGGTTTACAATGGAACATAATATTAGTACAATGATTGCTGGTGGTACTGCAGCAGGAAAAACCACTTTGTTGAATACTATTGCTATGATGATTAAACCTGATTTGAAGGTAGTTACAATTGAAGATACAGCAGAATTGAATTTAGCCCATGAAAACTGGATTCCAAGCGTTGTTCGTTCTGGTTTTGGAGAAACAACCGAAACGGGATACAGAAGAGGACAAATCTCGATGTTTGAATTAGTTCGTGCAGCAATGAGACAAAGACCAGACTATATTATTGTGGGTGAAATCAGAGGAGATGAAGCCTACGCAATGTTTCAAGCGATGAGTACAGGTCATAGAGGTTTAGGTACTATCCATGGTGATTCTGTGGAAGGAGTAATTCACAGATTAGAAAGCAAACCAATGAATATTCCAAGATCAATGATGAAATCATTAGATTTAATTCATGTTATAAGAAAAGTAAGAATACAATCCAAATTCGCACGTCGTACTCAATCAGTTACTGAATTGATAGGTTTAGATCCAGTTACTGAAGAAATTCTAACAAACAAACTCTATCAATGGAATCCAAAGGATGATACATTCATTTACTTCGGAAGAAGTTATGTATTAGAAAAAATCATGGAAAATACCGGATTAACTGAACAAGAAATCCTTGACGAACTCGATAGAAGAAAAACCATCTTAAGATGGATGGTCAAAAAGAGAATTCGTTACTTCGAAGATGTAGCTTCCGTTATCCAAGAATATAATTCTGACCCAGATAGAACTCTTGAAAAAGCAAGAAAGGGTCTCAAAGCATAAGAAGACTATATAGTCTTTTTTTATTTTATTTTTCTTCAAATAAGTGTATTTATATACAAAGATATCTACTTTTTCTCGAAGATTAGGTGTTGGTTTATCATGAATCCAGAGGATAACGATAAGAAAAAGAAAAAGAAAAAGAAAACTCCTGATGATTATAAAAATCCATTTGATTTCTTTGGAAGCGATGAATTTGATATGAATAAAATCATGGAAGAGTTCATTCCCTTCATGAAAGGTTCTTCATTTGGGAAAATGATTGATGAAATGTTGAAGAATCTTATGAATAATTTTGAGGGTGGATTGGATCCAAGTATGTTAGAAAATATGTCAAACAATCCTTTTGTTTATGGTTTTAAAATTGGAGTAGATGAAGATGGAAAACCAAACTTCAATCAATTTGGAAATCTTAAACCCAAAGCGTATGGAGATCTTGAAACTTCAGAGACTAGAGAACCTTTGATAGATGTTTTTAAAGAAAAAGATTTAGTAAGAGTTATTGCAGAAGTTCCAGGAATTAATAAAGGAGACATAAGTCTGACAGGAACTGAAGAAACACTCAGAATCATAGCTCATTCTGAATCAAGGAAATACGAGAAGGCAGTAAGTCTTCCTGCTCCCGTAAGTATATCAACTGCTAAAGCAAAATACAAGAACGGAGTTTTGGAAGTCATCATTAAGAGAAAGAAAGACGCAAAGGAAGATGAAGGACATAAAATAGATGTAGAATAGGTTTTCGCTTTTCTTCTCCTTCCACTTAAATTTCTAACCATAACCAGATGTTATGAGGTAACAATGCTGTTATCAGATGTCCTGAAGCTAGATCAGCTGAATATCTACCATCACCCAAATTTGTTACAGATGTACTAGGCGAAATAGCAACAATCCCGTTATTTACCATTGTTTTAACCCCATTTGCTTCTTTGTAGAGATAAACATAATTCAAATTGCCAATAATTCCAGATGTTTCCATGTAATAAGTTGTATTAAAATGAATTACACTATCATAGTATAAATCCAAACTGTTAATGTGGATTGAAACTTCAACCTCAAAATGAATGTACACTGGATTAAGTGCAGTGCTACTATTCGCGATAATTAGATTAACATCATCATAAGTTAAGATAGATGGAAGGTTGTGATCATCCAGATAAGCTTCGATTAGTTCCAGTCCTTCATCCATTATGGTTAGAACATCATTCCGAGATGCCCCCAATGACAACTGAGACAAAGCAACATTTGATAAGTCATCTATTGCGTTGAGACTATTATCTAAATAATTATACAATTGCTGTTGATTTGGTGCTGGATTAATGTATGGGCTTTGTGTTATTTGGAATATAGTTGCAGATATAATAATGAGAAAAATAAGTATTGTAATAGACAAGAGCAAGAAGACCTGTCCTCGTTTGTTTTTAGTGAGAGATACTTTCTTCATCTTAAACACCTTTTAACCATACTTTTAGATGAATGGTACATGGAATCAATTCGCCATTCACTTCTGAGATAATATAATCAATACCTATAGCTTCCTTAGAAGGTGTAAGATGTTGATTCATCCAACTCCCTGATATTTCTAAGCTTGTATCCAGGTTTTCATAATATAGATTAAATTCACCATTGTCGGGTAATGAGCCATAAATTGCTTGCTCAATAACCGTTCTATAGTAAGTTATGTTTGCTGTTTGACTATTTAGAACGGAATAAATATAACCATCAAGTACATTCTGATTATCCAGCGATTTTAGAGCGGTATATACTTCTTCTTGGTAATTTGCCTCTATTGGTGGTTGTGTAGCAATTTGAACTTCATACAAAGCAGTTACCATGATTATCATAACAGATACAGCGATAAAGGCTTCTATGATGAAAAGTTGTGCTTTTCTATTCTTTGTTAGTTTTTTCATTGTATCACCAGTACCAAATTTGACATTTTAGAAGTACATTTCTGATAGTAAACATCTTAGTTTTTGAAATGTAAGTTTGTTGATCTTGGAAAGAGGAATGTGCGAATATTCCACCATGAATGGAATTTTGAAACATAGGAATTCCGATGTAACCTGCAGAATATGTTGATTCAGCTCTCTCATTTACTACAACAACAGCTAATCCATTAGTGGTTATCGAAATACCTGTTCCTGAATATATATCTCCTTCAGCTGTTGTTTCTTGAGTTAAATTCTGCTTATGATGGTCTACCCCTAAATCTGAAAAAGGAAACACAACAATTGCATGAGCCTCATCACTCAGCACATTTCGTTCAACAGTTACATCTATTGCTGAACCAGGTGAGTTTGTGTTTTCTTTAACAAAAGGTCGAAAATCAAAATCAACAAAGTAATACTCAAGACCACTACTTTCTCTAACCAATCTTTTAACAATATAATCTTGATAAATCTCCCCAACTTGAGCAAATACTACTATTGTATAATAATCTGTTTCGGGAGCGATTAGTGTTGCTCTGAAGCTTATAGAACCAGAAATATCCTTTGTAGTTGTATAGTTTGAGACCACATTGTTATTATTATCAATAGCAAAAGCCCAAATTTCAGCACCTTCTATTAGGGTTTGATGTTCATTAACCTCACCATAAAGATTGATTTCACCGAAAGCAGCAGTATAGTCATTAATGGAAATTGAAATTGGAGAATATATACTGACAGCGAAATCTTGGATCATGTTGTACGCTACTTTTACATTCAGATAGTTTATTGTCCAATAGGAAGAAATATCGTTAGTCAACCTATTTATTTTTGTAAAATCGAGATCACCATTTGCTCCCATTAGACCCAGTCTAAAATCTGTTAAAGAGGCAGTAGCAATGGTCCCCCAATTAGATGGATTACCCTCAGAAGAGAAAATATTACTGTATAATTTGTTCAATTCTTGTTCTTGAGAATAGGTTTCCATCTGCACTAATGAAGGAATTAATAAATTTGAAAGAACAATAATTACCTGGCTAAAAGCTATAACAAAGATTAGAAGAGCTAGTGAAAAATCAACACCTCTTATCTGAGCTTTACTTCCCTTAAGGAATGCTTTCAAACCTTTCTTCTTATTTTTTTCTTTCAATTCTTTATTCCCCTTTATCTTCTGCATCATCGCCCAGTATTCTTTCTTCAAGAAGAGATTTGATTTCTGCAAGAGTAGCTTCTAACTCAACTAACTCCATACCTTTGTCAAGAAGATTAGAGGCTCTTTCTTGCATATCTTCTGCTTTTTGAATTCTATCTGAAACCAAATTATCGATTTGGTCCTTAATTTGAATTAAATCTTCTTTGGTACATATAGACTGTCCAAGTTGTTCTATTTTATCTTCCAAAGGACCGAGATCAACTGAAACAGAACCTACAATTCCTTCAGAATCTCCATCTGCTGAAGGAATAACTCCCTTTTCTAGAGTACCCATAATTCTAACTACATTAAAACTGATTTGATTAGTTAATCTCTGTAGCTCATCAACTTGTTCCTTAATATTTTTAACATCGTCTTCAAGTTTTCCCATAGTTTCATCACATCCGATTACTATATTCCGATTGATATCAATGGATTATCTGGTTGTATTAATATCTTGAATGCAAACCAACCTAAGAACATAAGTACCACTGAATGCATTAGTCCTGCTTTTACAGACATTTTAGACATTTTTCCTGCAACTAATCCCGAGAAGAACCCTTGAACTGCCAGCATGTGCAAGAAGAGAACTTCAAGTATATCCAAATCTATATTCACTAAAAACATTCCAGCTGTTTGTTCTGAAGATATATTTGCTGAAAAGAATGGAATAAAGAATGTTTGAAATAGAATCACTACAACTAGGATGAAAATTATAAAAGAAGCATAAACAATCCAGATATATGGCTTCATTGCACCCTCTCTTTCCTTTTTGAGATTTAGGAGAGTCTGTACATATTTTTCAGTTGCTTCAAATATTTCTTCAAGATTTCCTCCCGATCTTTCAGCTTCGAGAATCAATAAAGTAGCTCTCTGTGCTAAAGGAGTATTAACTGACTCTTGAAAGTCAGTCATAGCTTGATTAAAAGGTATCCCCCAAGAAATTTTGCTGGACATTTTCCTTAATTCAGGTGTTAGAGGACCATATTGACGCTTTGCAGATTCTTGAATTGCCCTTGGTAGAGCCATACCTGTACGCTGAGCATTGCTAATTTCCCTCAGAAGATAAGGCAAGTTTTCATCAATTCTTGCTTGTCTTCTTTCCTCTCTATAAATAATCAGAAATGTGGGAATTCCTATTACAATAATAATTGCTAAAATTACGAAATCATTAATATCGAGAATTGTGATGAAATCATCACCAGTTCGTTGAACTAGAACATCTATTATTCCTAATGTAACTAAAATTACACCAGCAACTCCTGCAATTATCCAATAAATCAAATCTTGTGTGATTTGAAACCTTTTTACTTCAACTTCAACTTCGTCACTTATTGCCATTTTTTCACCTACATCTCCGGTTGTTGTGCATCGATTAGCACAATGATTACTAATTCTGAAACTGGTATAATTATATAAACCATAACTGCCATTAGCAGATTCGCATTTCCAGCTGAACCGCCCAGCATTGACATCATCGCCAAAATTACTATGAAGAATATTGGAGCTACTACTCCCATAACCATGAATAACTCAGCCATTATACCTAGAGTATCAATGAAATTCTTCTCACTCTGAACTTTATCACTCATTAAAGTTTCAGAGGAAACTTCTAAGTATCTTTGTAACTCTCCTCCTGATGTAAAAGTCCCTACAATTCCTTCCAAAAAGCTTGAGTATTTCGCTGAAGGAGATCTAAGAGAAGCTTCTTCGAGAGCATGGACTATATCATAACCAAAAACTTGTATGTCTCTTGATATTTTCCTTGCATCCTTAACAATTGCTTCTCCAATCTTTTCTTTAGTGAGTGATAGAAATATTCGGTCAGGAGTAACACCAGCAGATGCCATAGCTGTCATATAGCCAGCTGCTGTTGGTAATGCTGCTTCCAATTTACTTTTTCTTTCCCCAACTAAATAGCTGGGATATACCCATGTAAAAACAAACATGCTTATCAAGACTAGAATTGGTAAAACAATCACAAGTATTACTGATAATTCAGCTACAACAATTTTTACTGCTATAAGAACAACAAGAGAAACAATAGAAAGAATAATAGCCCAAAAAATTCTAACACTGAGATACATTCTCACACTCTTATCTACCCCTGCTTTTCGCAAAGTTAATTTTAATCCATCAAATTCTGCAAGATATGGTTCTATAAACCTCCCAATATAAGAATAAGCTACAGATTCTATTATTTTTGAACTCATTTTATTAGCCTCAAGACTTTTTGTAATATATTGTTCTACTACACTATATTGAACAAGGACTATTTAACATTTATTCGTATATTGAATCCGTATATATTTCTTTTGAAACTTTTTCTTGTTGCAATTATAAAAAAAACCGGCTAATTTTCGGTTTAACAATTCGAAATGGCTGAAAACATAGAAATCAGCTTAAGAAAGATAGAATCTAAACAAATCGCTTGAAACAAACACTAACTATAAAAATGATAAAGCCTTGTTTTTACTCGAATCTAATATGACTCTATATATTATACAGTCTACTGGAGAAATGACAGAGTGTGCTAATAAAGAAGTCGCTCTAGCTTCTTCAAATGTTTTGGTAGTAATTTCTCATAATCAAAAGAAAATTTACACATGGTTAGGTAGTCAATCTTCTCCTCATTCCAAGTTCGCTTGTGCAAGAGAAACAGCTAGATTAAGAATGGAACTAGGCTATAAAATCGTTAATTTAGAAGAAGAATCTACTAACAATGATTTCTTAGAAGCAATAGATGAGGCAATAAATGCTCCCTCTGGAGGATCTGTAGCAAAACCAAAACCAAAAACTACTCCAATAAAAGCTCCTGTAAAAAAGGAAACTTCCAAACCTAAACCAAAAACTACTCCAAAAAAAGCTCCTGTAAAAAAGGAAACTTCCAAACCTAAACCAAAGGAGAAAAAGGAAGCTGAACCTAGACGATATGAAACTAAGGCTGTAAAAACAAAAATAATTGATGTAGAGAATATTTTCAAACAATTAGAAGTTCTTCCTCCAATGGAGGATAGCATTCGGGATTATATTCTAGTTGGGGATTCACTATTTATTGCTCCTGAAAACATTGAGAAAAGTGATTCTGAATCAAAAGTACAACTTCCTGATGGATCTTTTGTTGCAGATGATTATGTACCAAGATTGTTTCTAGAAAACGGTAAAATTATTGCTGTTGAACTTTGGAGACAAAATTAAAATCCCATTTTCTCCATTACTTTCTTTGCAATTATAGTATAAATATCATTAACTCCTTCTCCAAATTTAGCTGAGGATTCTAATACTGTGTAACCTTTAGATGACCATTTCTTATCCAGTTCTTTAAAATCTACAGCTCTTTCTTCCTCTAAATCTGTTTTATTTCCCACGATAATGATTGGGATGGTGGGGCATTTTTCCTTAACTTCATTGATCCACTTTTCTATATGATCAAAAGATTCTTTTCTAGTTATATCAAAAACAACGACAGCTCCATGAGCTCCAGTATAGTATCGTTTACGAAGTGTAACTAGCTTTTCTTGACCGACTGTATCAAAGAGTACTAAACGCAATGTTGTATCTTCATCATATGTAATCATCTTACTATAGAAATCTACTCCTAAAGTAGGGAGATAGGAAGATGTAAAACGATTTTGAGTATATCGAACTGCTAAACTTGTTTTACCAACCGCATAATCCCCTGCATTGATTACCTTTAGGATGTAAGTAACATTGGGAGTTAAGGCGGTCATTCAAATAAATTTAGAAAAGCAAACTATATGAGGTTTGTTAAATATGTAAAGTGCTCATACAATATTTCATAATAAATGGTAAGTTTCAGCTACATTGATACGTTAAAGTTTTTATAGTTTTTATTGAAGAAAAAAGAAGATGACTGAGGCAAATCTAGATTTCAGTAATCTTACTGTAATCGTCCCCACATTAAATGAAGAAAAATCTCTTGGAGAACTTCTAGAAATAATTGAGAAGAATGCTCCAAATTGCAAAGTAATTGTTGCTGATGATGGATCAATAGATAAAACAAAAGAAATAACTGAAGCTTTTGAAGGAAAACTTGAAACATTCTTTCTAGACAGAAAGGATGAGGAAGTGCATGGATTAACAGTTAGCGTTTTGGATGCTATTCTTACTTGTTCAACAGATTATTTTCTGGTTATGGATGGAGATTTACAACATCCTCCTAAAGTTATCCCAGATTTTCTTAAACTTCTTCAAGAGGAATATGATTTAGTTGCGGGGAACAGAATTAAGATTGTGGGAAATTGGTCACTGTATAGAAAACTAATGTCTTTTGTAGCAAGATTACTTGGAAGCTTAGCACTCATATTTAGACGCAAAAATAGAGTAAAAGATGTGATGACTGGTTTATTTGCATCTAGAACACAAATATGGAAAGAATTTCTAAAAAAGAAGAAAAAGAAGTTCATTTTAGAAGGATATAAAGTGCTTTTTGATTTCTTAAAATTGTATCCTTCAAAGTTAAAGGTTGGGCATGTAGACTATACTTTTGGTACAAGACATTCTGGAGAATCAAAAATCTCAAAGAAAGTGATATGGTTATACTTTAAATCACTTTTTTGATATGTTACACACCTGGCAAAAGATCTTTGTGGTCGTAAACTTCTTGCAGAAACTCTTGCATCAATTCAGGATTTTTAATGCCACTATGTTTTTCAACACCTGAGGATACATCCACGGCATTGGGTTTTACGGTAGAGATTATTTCCCCGATATTATCAATTGTTAGACCCCCTCCAATAACAAGAGGTTTTGATATTGCTTTCTGAATATTGGCTATTATTTCAATCAACTTAGTTTTTGGTTCTTTACTTCTCCAGCTTTGTCCTAATGGGACGTTAATACTTATGATTTGCACATAGGGGTCTAGTATTTGTGCTGCTTTAACTGGATCTGGATCAAGTATGTTTGATTCATATGTCTCTCTATCTAATAATATCGAGCCAATAATTGGTATTGTAGCAGTTGATTGAACCGCAATGAGATTATTCACATCGTTAAAGAAATCTCCATTTACTTGTATTGTATTAGGTTGACAGATATCTAGAGTTTCAAAGATATCGTCAAGAGAAGAAGGAACTATTTCTGCAATAGTTGTGCATTTTTCAATGTTTGCGAATATTCTTCGAGCGTCAAATTTACTTACAGATCTGATTTCATCAATATTGATATCATCAATTATTGCACCTATAGCAAAATAAGACGATACATCGACTGATGAAGCTGTGTCATTGTTAGTTATACCAGAGATTTTTGCAATCCACACTTTCAGTTCCTCAAGCTTGTAATTATGGCTGTGTTTTTAATATTTTTCCTCTAAATGAAATAACTAGATGATATCTGGAATTTATCTGTGACATGGCCCGTATAATTTCCGGATATTACAACACTACTTAATATATAATCAGTATTTTTCTTTGAGTTAAAATGGGGACTAAGGATACATTTCTCAGCTACAAGCTCGAAAAAGCTATTACAAGGATAAAAACTAGTAATGGATATACAGATTCTCCACTATTCTTAGAAGTCTGCAATTGTCCGTCAAAAGGAGGATCTCTCTTCTATGATACTAAGAAAGTGGCATACTTTGGAAAAGGTTCTTGTAACAAAGGATTACTCTGCTCCAAGATACAGATGGATAAACATCAAGTACTTATCAAAAAAACTGTTCCAAGAATACTAGAACTTGTAGAGAATGAGAAACTACTACAACAAGAGCAATTGATAAATTATTCACCACAAGTCTTATCATAAGATTACTCTGACTTGAATTCTCTATCAATTTGTTTGAGTTTTTATTATTAACAATCAAGTATTTAAAGTGAGAATTTTAGTGAAATACAACATGAACAATGCTGAAGATATTATCTACAAAGAATCCATTGTTAATGCTTATAAATACGGCTCAGCTGAGAAAAAAATTGTTTTAAGAAAAATAATGGCAAACTATCCTGATCTCAGAAGTAAAGCTAAGGAAATTCAACTACTTTTGGATAAAACCATCGCAGAAGTTAATGAAATCCCCACGGATAAGTTGAGAGAGATTGTAGAAAAGAAGTATCCAGATAGCATAATAGAGGAGAAAAAAGAGAGAGATTATCTTCCTGAAATAGTCAATGCTATCAAGGGTGAGGTGACAGTTAGATATCCTCCTGAACCATCTAAGCACCCTCATTTGGGACAAATGCTGTCCTTCTGCATTAATCATTTAATAGCTGAAAGATATGAAGGTAAGAGAGTTTTACGTTTTGATGATACAAATCCAGAGAAAGTTCAGGCAGAATTCTATGATAGTTTCAGAGAAGTTATTCAATGGATGAATTTGAAAATTGAAGATGAAGTTCTAGCATCTGACCACATGGAATTATATTATGAAAAAGCAAAAGAATTAATCAAAAAAAATGAAGCGTTTATTTGTACATGCGATAGAGAAACAATGGCAAAATTAAGAGCGGAGGAGAAGCCTTGTTCCTGTAATTTAAACAATTCAACAGAACAAAATCTAGAATTATTCGAGAAAATACTTGAAGGATATTTTAAACCAGGAGATGCTGTAGTTAGATTAAGGGGAGACATGTCCTCAAAGAATGCAGTCCTGAGGGATCCTGTTTTATTAAGAATATCTAATCATACTCATTGTATCCAAGGAGATAAGTACAATCTTTGGCCTATGTATGATTTTGAATCACCAATAATGGAAGACTTTACTGGTGTCACTCATATCTTACGAAGTATAGAATTTGGTAAAATGAGAGAAGAGCTTCAAAGATTAATATCAACAAAACTCAGTTTGAAAATACCTAATTTTCTGGAGTATGCGAGATTTAATGTTATAGGGGCACCAACTCAAGGAAGAATTATCAGAGATTTAGTTGAACAGAAGATAGTTACAGGATGGGATGATTATAGGTTAGTTACATATCAAGCTCTCAAAAGAAGAGGAATTCAACCAGAAACCTTCGTAGAGATAATAAGAAGAGTGGGAGCAACAAAATCAACTACAAGCATAGACTGGTCGTTAATTTCTTCTATTAATCGAAAAATAATCGAACCAAATTCGAAGCATTTCTTCTTTGTAGATAATCCAGTTACTGTACATTTAACAAACCCAAAATCACAAACAATAGAAATTAACTTACATCCAAAAAATAAGGAGATGGGAACAAGAAAGGTATCTGTTGAAGATACCCTCTATCTAAGTAGATTGGACTTGAATATTCTACATATTGATGCTATTGTTAGAATGAAAGATCTTTACAACATAAAAATTACAGAAAAAATTTCAAATTCAGAATTTAAAGCGGAGATTTGTAGTGATAATTTAATGGTTGAAGTTCCACGTGTTCAATGGGTTTCAGAACCAGTTTCTGTTGAGATTGTAAAGCCAGAAATGTTATATTTAAATAATCGTATAAACAAAGATAGCTTGAAACATATCTATGGATATGGGGAAAAAGAATTGAAAAATCTGGATATTGGTGAGATTATTCAGCTTGAGCGCTTTGGGTATACAAAAGTTAATAAGATAACAGATAAAGTAAAGATGAATTATATTCATGGTTGATAAAATGCCCGTCGAAATTGGATTAGTACTATTCTTGGTTTTCATTGCTATTTCATTAATAGTGGCAGCGAGAGCAGCTGTAAAAAGCAAAAAGAAGAAGAGCGTTCCAAAGAAAAGATATAAGCCATATCAACCTCAAGCACAGCATTCCGGGGTTAGTTCACCTAGTCAGCAAGAATATACCTACTCCGCTAAACAAAGTACTAATAGTAAAGAGATTCCAGAATCTAGGGCTGCATACGCAAGTGCTGATGAATACTTTAGAGCTGGAATGTATGATAGGGCAAAGGAGGAATATCTAAAAACAGGTAGAGTTTTTGGTGCTGCAAAATCAATTGCAGCTAAGGGAAGGGAATTTGTTCCAGATTCAATTGAAATCATTTCTAGATATGCCCCAGAAAGAGAAGAAGAAATGGTTAGAAACCTATCCCGCTATTTTTATGATAGTGGTGAGACTGAGATTTCAGCGTACATTCTTTTTGAAAAGGGATTAGAAGAAGAAGCCGACGCAGTTTTAGCAACTATTGGAAAGTCAGTAAGTGACATAACTCCTAGTGGTGTTGTAGAAGTCAGTACAATAGATCAACCAATTATTATCCAGGAAATTGATGACCAAAGAAGCTTAGAAGAGTTGGAGGTAATCGCAGCAGAAGTAAAGGAAGAGGAAAAGGAAATAGAAGTTGAAGTTAAACCTATTCCCAAGTCAAAACTTCCTGCTACTCAACCTATGAAAGTTGCAACTTCTGATTTGGATGAAAGATGTAGTGTTTGTATGTCTCCAATTAAAGCAGGGGAGAGTTTTATTAGATGTCCTTTCTGTGAAATTCCATCACATTTTGCTCATATAGTAGAATGGATTAAAGTAAAACCTCAATGCCCAAACTGCAGAAAGAAACTTGTTTCAAGAATGTTTCAAAAATAGTAAAAGATTAAAAACAAGACAATGAATTAAGAGACATGGTATTCTTACCTCCTTTTTCAGATACAATTATCAAAGAGTATATTGATTCCAATACTCAATCACAAATTGCAGGTTTTGATTTATCCATTAAAGAACTAATAGAATTACAAGATGGAGGAATAGTCGACTTTGACAATACAAAACGAAATATTCCAGAACATAAGACAATCCCACCAGTTGATGGAAAATGGGAAATTAAACCAGGCGGGTATCTTGTTAAGTATAATGAAGTAGTAGAAGTACCACTTAATGCAATCGGAATGGTTCTACCTAGATCAAGCCTAATGAGATGCGGAGCTACAGTATGTTCAGCTGTATGGGATCCTGGATATAAAGGAAGAGGAGTAGGATTATTTCTCGTATATGCTAATATAACACTCTATCAAAATGCAAGGATTGCACAAATAGTCTTTTTTGAGACTAAAGCAAAGACAACAAAAGGGTACTCTGGAAAGTATCAAAATGAGAATATCAAAGACTAAGAGATTTTAGTTCAAATGTCCATTAAGTTTATGAACTAAAAAAAAGCATTTCTTATATATATAAATCTGGATATTCTATCAGTAAGAGAGAAAGTGAAACTATGTCAAAGAAAGAAGAACCCCCTAAAACAACAAAAATAAAAAAGACTCCTCAGAAAAAACCTCCAACTAGCAAGACTCCAGAAAAAAATGTAAAAAAAGATCCTGAAGATTGGATTGAGGAAATACTCCCTAAACAAAGACCAAAAGTAGCTCAGAAGGAAGATAAAGACCTCAGTGATGTTGCAGTAAATCGAATACCAGGAATTGGTCCTGCTGTTGCTGATAAACTAATGTCTGCGGGTTATATTACTTTAGCAGCTGTTGCTCACGCATCACCAATAGAACTTGTTGAACATTGCGAGATTGGGGAACAAACGGCCAAGAGGTTAATTACTGCAGCTAGAAGTCAAGTAGGAATAGGGTTCAGAAATGCGAAAGAATTGCTCAAGGTAAGAGAAGAATTGGTAAAAATACCTACTGGAAGCAAAGCTCTAGATGGTCTATTAGCAGGTGGAATTGAAACAAGTTCTTTGACAGAAATCTCTGGTGAATTCAGAACAGGAAAAACACAAATTTGTTTTCAACTATGCGTTATGACAGCAATGGATAAAAAATTGGGTGGACTTGAATCAGGTGTTATTTATGTTGACACTGAGGGAACTTTCAGACCTGAGAGAATAATGCAAATCTGTGAACGCTTCGGTGCTCAAGCTGAAGAAGTATTAAATCGTATTCATGTTGGAAGGGCATACAACTCTGATCATCAAATGGTTTTGGTTCTTGAAAGCCCGAAGCTTATTAAAGAAAAAAATGTAAAATTGTTGATTATTGATTCCTTAACCAGCCATTTCAGGGCAGAATACGCGGGTAGAGGTTCACTACTTGAGAGACAACAAAAACTCAACAAATACCTACATCAACTCCTCAGATTAGCTGAAGTATATGATGTAGCAGTTGTCGCAACTAACCAAGTGTTATCTAAACCAGATGTTCTTTATGGAGAAACTACTTTCCCAATAGGAGGACATATTGTAGCTCATTCATGTACTACTCGAGTTTTCTTACGAAAAGGAAAAGGTGAAAAAAGGATTGCTCGTGTAATTGACAGCCCCCATATCCCAGAGATTGAAACAGTTTTCAGCATCTCAGCCGAGGGTATAACTGACCCTAAAGATTCCACTTAACACATTCAGAATCTTTTAATAACATGAAATCAAATCTGTTTGTTAGAAAGAACATAATTTCTAAACCTATTGGTGAGTAATTTGGCAGAAGAAAATGGAAGCATTTCAGTCAGTGATGCGATAAAAATCACAGAGCTAGAAAATAAAATACAAAACTTACAAACCAGAATTGAAGAGTTAGAAAATGGCAATAGTGAACTCTCAGAGAAGAACAATGCCTTACAACAAGAATTAGATAATCTTAAGGAAAAAGCAGCAGAATTAGCTGACATTGAATCAATTAAAGCTAATCTAGAAAACGAATTGAACACTCTGAAGGAAGAAAATGCTCAAGTCAAACAAGAAAAAGAGAATTTGACAAATGAGGTTCAAGAGCTAAAAAATGATTCTATGACTAAAGAAACTGATTTAGCTAATGCTCAAAGAGAATTGAATGAAAAATCAGAAGATTATCAAGATAAGCAACATACAATCGACAAACTGAGAGAAAGCGTTTCAGAGATGGAAAGCGCTAAATCAGAAATTGAAGCTCAGTTTGAAGAAGTAAAAGATGAGAAGGCAACAATTGAGAATAAATACAACGAACTATTATCAGATTCTTCAAGATTGGAACATATTAAAACTGAATTAAGGGACAAAGAAGAAGCCCTAAGAAGATTTCAAATTATAGCAGAAAAAGATCCATCTTATAGCTGGTTGTCAACTCTAGAGAAATTTAAAGTAATTGAACTAAAAAGACTAGCTATGTCAACTGGATCTTCAACACATGCAATCTTAAGATATGTACAGATGCTAGAGTCTGCGGGGCTTGTTGAAATAGAAATGCATGGAAAGGATGACCCTAATCCAACAATTAAACTAAAGTAAGGAAGAGTATTCTTTTCAGTTTTATTTTTTTAATTTTTATTGTATTTATGTTTTTATTTGATTCTATGAATTATCAAATTTGTTTCAGTTTTGAATTTCTCAATACGAAACCAATTACGGAAGTTATTACTTGCTTTAGTTTCATTTTATCTGGATATACTAGACACTTTATATATTTTTTAAAAAGTTTAAGTAAACCTTTACATGATTTGACTTTGTCATAGTTGCATATGAACAGTATCTTTCTTAGAGAATCATAGCTGGGTAGCTCACTCTAAGGGGGTAAACCACGTACCCTCCTACCCCGCCCACACTTCTTGGAAGAAGTGCTTGCGGATCGCCTTTCAGTAAAATATTGAATGCAGCATTAACATCAGCATTAATCAGAATCCCTGAAGCAGAACGGAATAATCCTCTTTTTACTCTTTTTCCAGCATACAAGGTGTGTTTCTGAGAAATTTCATTATCAAGGAAACTACATTTTGATGTATACGATTCTTCCACCAATTCAACCTTTATCCCCTTCTCTTCAGCTTTGTACTTTAACAAAGTAATGAGTTTATTAAATGGTATTATAACGAATAGTTGAGTAGTCTTTTTTCTCAATCTCATTTGTTGTTTCCACAAAGGATTATAACCAATGTAGATTGTATGTAACCTTCGTTGTTCCCATAACTCAACAAGAAATTTGCTGGTCTTGTGTAACCAGTCTTTGGTTTTCCATCTCCATAATTGACGGAGACGAAGAAATTTTTCACCATAAATCAACTTGTTTTTCTTTTTTATTTGTTTTCTTTGCTGTTCTGCATATTGTTGCTGTATTCGTTTTACTTCTTTGAGATAATATTGTGTGATAGACTTTATCCCCTTTCCCTCGTCCTTGATTACAATTGGTCGATTACCAATGTTATCCACGAAAGTGACAAGGTTGGTCAACCCTAAATCGATGGCGCCCTTTCTAGATGGAAATTTTTTTCTTTGTTTTGGAAGAATTTTGAAATAGACAAGCTCAATTGTGTAACCTACTCCTCGGGGGATGATCCGTACTTCCCTAAGGTCATTGCTAGCTGTTAATCTTGTCTTGATAGTGAAATTCACCTTTTTAGGTAGTAGCAACCACCCGTTAACTATCTTTGCTTGTTGATTGCTGATGATAGCTATTTTCTCAGCTTTAGATCGTTTAAAGTGAGGAGAACAAGGTTTACTGAGAAACTTCTTAGGATTTTTCTTCCAATCTTTCATAGCTTGAAAGTATGCTTCCCAATCACGACTAAGGAGTTTGAGTGTATGTTGAGCAGTATGAGCTGGAAGGAGTTTGTAACACTCTTCTCCTTTTAATGATTTATCCAGTTCATAATAAACAAGTACATTTCCTTTTTTCTTTTTCTCTTCTTTAATTAAAAAATTTGCTCGATTATAGAGATTTTTAGTCAAATGGCAAAGTCTACTTAAATTGATGTTTGTTTTGACTTCAATCAACTCAGTTCGTAGAACTTTTACCATTATCTTCTTATCTCTACTTTCTTATTTAAACTCAGAAAAAAAATACGATCCTATGACAAAATTAATAGCATGATTCTTTTTTTCTTATTTTTAGAGATACAATGAAAAGTGATGTCAACCTAAAAATTAATGATGAAAAGGTTCCCTTAAATCAATACTTAACAAAAATATTTACAAAAATTAATATTGCACTTGCTGAGACTCTAAAGGGGATGGAAGAAGAGCAAATAAAATCCTTGGACATTAAGATAAATTTAGTAGATGAATAAATAATTCATAGTAAGTTTTAAATCCAACTTTCTTCTTTCTTTTGCTATGGCTTCGAGTCAGTTTACAAAGAAAGAAATAATTCTTTCATATATTACAATTCTAAGATTAGTTAATGGGATAGTTGCAGGAGTAGCTGCTGCTTTTGGTGTTGTATTGTCCTATCAGAGTGGGATTGTTATAGACCCATTACCAATTGTATTAGTCGTCATTGCTGCTATGTTAGTGTCATCACAAGCAATGATTTTCAATGATATAGCAGATAGAGAGGAAGATGCAGTAAATGCTCCTCATAGACCTTTACCTTCAGGAAAAATTTCTGTAAGAACAGCATGGATATATGGAATTATAGTTGCAAGTTTAGCTCTTGCAGTGGCTTTAACTCTTGATATTCTCTATAATCTCTACGGATTAAGTGTTGCTACAGCAATCATTTTTGGAGGATTACTTGATTTATATGATTTCAAACTAAAGAAACTAGGTTTTTGGGGAAATATTACAATTGGAATAACTGTATTAGCTCTTTTCGTGTATGGATCGACTCATACTTATCTTATTTATCGGTCAACTTTTGCTTGGATCCCCATTGTTGTAGGAGCATGTGCAGCTTCAGGAAATGTTGGTAGAGAAATTATCAAAGGTCTGCCTGATATCGAAGGTGATAGGGAAGCGGGAGTCAGAACCTTGGCTGTTAAATTTGGAAAACAGAACACTGCAAAAATAGCATTTCTTTTTCTCTTGGGTTTGATAGGAGGAGCTTTAGTTGCTCTAATCTACGGAGGAGTAGTTCTTAATCAATTATATGTACCTAGTGTTATTGTTGGCTGCATTATCGCTGCAGTAGCTATTTTTCTATCAATAGCTATCTTATTTAATCAAAAACCTAAATGGGCTTATACTACTAAAGAAATTTTACTCTGGATATTCTTATCCTTTCTACTAGTTTTTATTGTAGACAAAATTATTGCAATAATTCTAGGGAAGTAGAATTACTCTCTTATTTTTTTTACTTAGTAAACAAGAGGATTCCAAGTATGAATGAATTTTATCATTGACTAATCTTCTCGAAAGTAATGTAACTCCTCTTTCCCAAAAACTCTCTGCAAGCTTTCTACTAAATCCATTTTTTTATTTTGGATTAAGAGTAGAAGATATGTTGAGAGACTTTAGGTTTAGTCATTCATATATCTATTATCTCACATATAAGGGATGTAAAGAAAAGGAAGTTATGAAGGTTTTATTCTTGGTATTACTCCATTTCTATACAGTTTCTGGCAGTTGTTTCATAATTTCTTTTGCTTCTTAGAGATTTTCCTTGAGAGAGATATAATAACTATAGGTAGTAGTAGAGTTAGTAAAACGATTTGAGGGTATTCAGCTATTACAGGTTCACTAAGAGGGTATAAATCAACAGAAATAGCGGAACCATCAATTAAGTAAAATACTGCTCCAGACAGGTCGCTCCAGGTATTTCCTT
>JAAFKI010000101.1 GCA_021399345.1 Candidatus Heimdallarchaeota archaeon | reverse complement strand
CCAATAAGCTATACTCAAACTACTGTGCAACAACCAACTACAGGCACATCAGAACCTTTCGTACCTAAATTCTGCACTAGTTGCGGAGGAAAAATCGAATCCGATTCTAAATTTTGTACTAACTGTGGGGCAGACGTAAATTAGTCTCCTTACATGTTCTATTTTTTTATTAATTTTTTCTCTAATAAATTGGCTGAAAATAATCATCATTTTATACAAAATATGTGTGTAAAATATTCTAACATGCAATCTAACAGCACAGAACTCCAAAAAAGTTTTAAAGGACAAAATAAAGGATTATAAGATTCACATCGAAAAAACGAGGAAAAACTATGTCATCAACAACTACAAACAAGAATCTAGTAAACTCACTTAGAGTTTCAGCAGGATTTTTTATTCTTTCAGCCTTATTTGACGTGCTATCACAATTCGTACCAAGCTATGCTTTATTCATCATTTGGTTAATAGTAATGTATGCAGCACTGTTGGTTTTTATATGGTTATGTCACATAGTTGGAGAATTAAGAAAAGATGCAGAAAGCAATACTACAGGTGCTATGGGAACAATTGTCATTATGATAATCGCTGACATAATTCTTTGGGTGGGTTTAATCAATTTCTGGCCGCTCGTTTATGGAGTCTTTGGAATAATCCTTTACTTCTTAATTGATATACTACGAGGAATTGGGTTCACATTGGCTTACTTGGGATTGAAAAAAGTAGACAAATCTATGAATAATCCTACTTATCTAATCTATGGATGGGGAGGATTACTCTTTGAAATACTATATTGGATAACAGACTTTGACACAGGATATCTGATTCTTGAAATAGAATTCTATGTTATGTTGATTCTACTTCTAGCTGTAGCTGTCACACAATTCTTTAAAGCTAATCAAGCTGCAAATCTATCAATAACAGCTCAGCCAGCAGTTTTGACGGGTTATTCATCATTCCAACCTTATCAACAACCGCAAACTTATCAACCAGCTCAGAGTCAAGCGCCAGCACCAGCATCGCAAGCGAATAAGTTCTGCGAGAATTGTGGAGCGAAATTAGAGGCTGATGCCAAGTTCTGCACGAACTGCGGAAGTAATGCGTGATCTAAGTAATTCTTCCTCTTTTTCTCTTTTTCTACTCATTTCGAAAAACAATTAAACTGATGTAATTATTCTCAATCAACACTCAGAGTGATATATGTGAATTGGTTTATTATTACAACTAATCGATGCAACCTATTCTGTACCTATTGTCAGAATGAACCACATCCAGACCTACCTATACGACCCAGCTGGAAAGTTGACCATCTAGCGCAATTCCTCTCAGAAGATGACTCTCCCACAATTTGTTTCTATGGTGGAGAACCATTATTGTTTCTTGATTTAGTTCAAGAAGTTATGGACACAGTTCCAGCTATCCATTTCACATTACAAACCAATGGTTTGCTGTTACACAAACTCCCTACTGAGTATTTGAATAGGTTCTCATCTATTCTAATCTCCCTAGATGGTAATGAAAAGATTACTGATCTCAGTAGAGGAAAGGGTACATATCAGAAAATTGTTCAAAACATCGAGGATATCAGATCAAGAGGATTTCAAGGAGATTTAATAGCTCGGATGGCTGTTCACGAGAAGTCCAAAATCTTTGATGATGTCCTTTACT
>JAAFKI010000100.1 GCA_021399345.1 Candidatus Heimdallarchaeota archaeon | reverse complement strand
TATCACCAATCCAACCAGAAGGATCTTCAGGGTTAAATCCTAGTACTATCATAGCGTAAACAAACTCAATGCTTATGAAAGTGGAGTACCACATATTAAGAGCAGTCTGCGCTTGGAAATCTTGCTCTCCTATAGATTCTGTAACATTAAGAGCCGTGGTTTCATAAGGAAGACCAAGATAATACATATCATTTGAGTCAAAAATTGCATCAACCGTCACTGTAATCTGGTTGTCTACAATCCCCTCCCCTGTTTCTTCAGCTATCAATACATTATTCTCCTCATACCAGAAATAAATATTGGAAATTACGTATTTAAAGGAATCTCCTACTTCTACTTCAACAAAAGGTGAAACAGCTGTAGTGAAAGGAGTTGCAGTAAGAATTGCTAGAAGGGTTAAACCTGCTAGAAAAACTGTAAGTTCTTTTTTCATATAATTTGCACCTCTTAGATGGTCTAAAGATACTAATGTTCAATGCTCTATTTAACAATTCAGTTCGAAAAAAATAGAATAATAACATATAATAATTTTGAATTAACAATGTTTTAGTGGTGTTAGTACTTCCCCTGGTATCCTCCCTTTCAACGGTTCCATTTCTTTACATTCGGTGATTGTTGTTTCTTCATCAAAGATGAATTTTCCAACTCTTTTCGCTTCTTCCAATACTTGTTTTTTTATTGAGACATCTGGCTTTTCTAGAAAGAATATCTTAATAGATGATTCTTTACTACTAACAAAATCCCATATTCCTATAACTCTCCCATTAAGTAGGATAGCTGAAGTAGCATTTCCAGATTTATCAAACAGATAACTGTAATGCTCTTCTTTGACATACCTTTCTCTATCTTTATGTCCCATTAGATATGGATCTAAATCAGAAAGAAGAGTAACAACGCTCTTGTCAGTTTTATTAATTGTTTGAAGTTTTTTCAAATCCTCAGATAGAATTAGATACTCCTTATTGATTCCTTTGATTTGAATTTTCTCAATTTGACCTTCCAATTCCTGAAGTATCCTTCTTGTCTGAGTTTTATTGAACCCAGACCACCACACAATGTCTGTTTCTGTAGCTGGACCTAGACATTCGAGATACTTTCTAACCAAGAATTTCATGCTTTCTTCTTCATTGATTCCTTCAAAGCTCATTTCTGGGAAATACTCTTTGAAGAGGGAGTATGTATGTCTCTTATCTCTCCAACTCTTTATTGGCTTATTCCTTATCAAGTCTAGTTGATCACACATCAAAGTAATGAAATGAGTAGTATATTCTTTAGAATTCACTTCTTTTTTTATATCAGCTGTTGATAAAGCCTTACCAGCCACAATTTTTCTTATCTCGGCTGCTGCTTTCTCATATTCTTCAACTGAAACTCCAAGATTCTTTAGATAATCCTCATGACGCTTTGAATATTGTTTCTTTGTTGCTATGTATAGACGTGGAATCAGTTCTGTGGGTTGAATAAAGATTGTTTTTCTCATGCATCTGATTTTCCCCAAATTTTTCTTTTCATAGATTTCATTTTCCAAATCCTCTTTTCGAAAATTTATAGCTCTGAAGAAAGTAGAAAGATAGGTAGTTGTCTGACTTGTAGCATGAAGTCCTCCAATATCATATGCTATTTTCGAAATATCTTCAATACGTGATTCAGGAACTAAATGTTGTTTGGTTAGAATAAAGTAATTGATTTCTGAAGCTGTGAATTCGTCCATAAAGATTCATTCAATTACAACCTTTTTTATTTTTCTGATGACAATTCAGATTTATACGTTTAAAAAAAAGTAGCTAATAAGAAGCCAATTAAGCTTAACATACTTAGTAGTGAGATACCTTATATCAATCTACCATTTTACATCCAATTTTTTCAATTTCTTAAACTTCTTACACATTGCGTGTTCTAGAAGAACCTATATCGGTTTTAGGGAAGTAGACAATCAATTTATAGAACTTAGTTGATAATCTCATTTATGGTATCAGATGAAGAAAAACTTGGTAAAACAATAATTCTTTCTGATGGAAGACAATTTGGTTATATTGAAAGAGGAAATCCTGAAGACAAAGCTGTTTTTTATCTTCACGGATGGCCTAGCTCTAGATTGGAACTGTTAGAGTGTGAATCATTTACTTCATTTTCAGGGAGTAGAATCATCTCAATAGACAGACCAGGAATTGGTTTATCTGATTTTAAGAAGAAAAGAACAATTCTCGATTTAGTTGATGATATTATAGAACTAGCAGATTTCTTAAGCATAGAACAATTCTCTGTCTTAGGCTTATCTGGTGGTGCTCCCTTCGCACATGCATGTGCTTACAAAATCCCAGACCGTTTAAACTCAGTTGGGATAGTAGCAGGAATGGGACCATACTATATTACAAAGGAGCACTTATCAGGACCTGTAGGATTCATGCTTTCTTTGCTAAGAGTTGCACCTTGGTTGATAAGGTTATTTCTGGGGATTGTATTTGTGAGATCTTTGAAATCAAAAAATCAAGAAAAAGCAAAAGAAAAAATGAGAGCTAATTTAATGAGTAATTTACCAGAACCTGATAAAGAATTATTAAAAAAACCAGAAGTATTTGCTGTTACGTGGAGGCAAATGCAAGAAGCATTCACTAAAGGTACAAAAGGACCAACTAAAGATGGTTCACTTTATACTAAACACTGGGGTTTTGAATTAAATGATATACCAAAAGAAGTTAAGATTTTTCTTTGGCATGGGGAATTGGATAATACTGCTCCTGTAGGCATAGGAAAAGCAGTAGCAAAAGAGATACCTCATTGTGTAAGTAAATTTTATCCAAAAGAAGGACACTCCTCTCTACTGGCGAATAATTTTGATGAAATAGTTAATACTTTACTCAATGCATAATGCTGAACTGAGCTTTCTCAAAATCTAATAACCATTTTTTCCTATCCAGTCCTCCACCGTAACCTACAAGCTTACCATTTTTACCAATTACTCTGTGACAGGGAATGAAGATACTGATAGGATTCTGTCCGTTAGCATTACCAACAGCTCTTACAGCTGCTTTATTTCCAATTCTAGATGCAAGCTCACTATAGGAGATAATACTACCAAATGGTATCTCAAGAAGTTTCATCCAAACCTTTTCTTGAAATTCTGTACCAGAGGGGAACAATGTGAGAGTGAACTCTTTTCTCTTGCCTGAAAAATACTCTTTAATCTGGGCTAAAGCTTGCTTTAGAATTTGAGGAATAGTTTCTGACTGGGTTTCCTTCTCTTTAAAATTACAAGCTAGAATGCAGTATTGGTCACTTATTATCTCTAAATTCCCAATTGGAGAGCCATAATTTGCTACAAATCGTTGTGTCATCAAATCCACTCAATAGATAGTAGTTCGAGGGAAAATTTATTAAACTATGCGATAAATCCTTTTCTTAGTGAAATAAAAGATGGCATCAGCATATGTACTAATAAATTGCGAAATAGGTGAGGAGAGCAGTGTTATGTCTCAACTTAAAGAAATGCCCAATGTTGTAGAAGTACACATCGTATATGGTGTTTATGATTTAATTGCAAAAATTGAGGCAGACGATACTGATTCTTTAAAGAAAATCGTTACTGAGAATCTTAGGATATTAGAGAGAGTACGTTCAACTATGACCATGATTTGTGTAGATCAATAATCTCACATTTCTCTTTTATTTTTCTTTTTCTCTTTCTCTTTCTAATCTTCTCTTTAACTCTTATTATAACCTGTTTTTTGTACATTTTTTTGGTATTTAAATAGGGTAGTGTAGAGTATACTTTGAAGGATTATAGCTATGCACCAGTACTATGGTGATCCTTGGGGCTATATCCAACGAACTTCCAAAAGCGAACCGTAAGCATCTTAGTAAGAGGATGTGGGCGGTGTAGGAGGGGATGTGGCG
>JAAFKI010000099.1 GCA_021399345.1 Candidatus Heimdallarchaeota archaeon | reverse complement strand
CCCCTCAACGCACGTGAGGGGACCCACTTAAACGACGGTTAAACGCCCTCTGGCAAGTTTGACCAAGTTTCATAACGTGCGTTATACATGATTACATTCTTTCCAGTATGGGGAATAGAAACAATCCCGATGTTTCAAATAAATGGAAATGTCTTCGGAGTGTTTGATATTCTTCCAACAAATCTAGCAACTAGAATGGTTAATCAGGTAATGATCTATGGTCAAACACTGTCTGATTTGACTTTTGAGTTTGTATCGCTCATAATAGTAACTGTAATTTATCTAGCAATCGGATTAGTCCTAATATCAATATTCAAACTTAGACCAAAGAAGGAGTAATTCTTTCTTTTTCTTATTTTTTTAAAGCATTTAGACCTTGAAGGTATCTTTTAATAATTGCAAAAATTCTTGTTAGTTGCATAAATGAAGTGAAACACCTATGAAAGCAATAGTATATGAAAGATATGGACCACCTGAAGTTTTACAACTGAAAGAAGTAGATAAACCAGTTCCCAAGGATAATGAAGTTTTGATAAAAGTACATGCTTCAACAGTTCATGCAGGAGATGTGAGAATGCGAAGTTTCACCGTTCCTCGTGCTGAGTGGCTCTTTGCACGATTATTTCTAGGAGTTTTCAAACCAAGAAGAAAGATATTAGGAATGGAGCTAGCTGGGGAAATAGAAGAAGTAGGAAAAGATGTCAAACAATTCAAGAAAGGTGATCAAGTTTATGCATCTACTTTATGGTCAAATTTTGGAGGTTATGCTGAGTATAATTGCATGCCAGAAGACAAGGTATTAGCTTTGAAACCAACAAATATGTCTTATGAAGAATCTGCAACAATTCCTAATTCTGGAATTACAGTACTAAAAATCCTTCGAAAAGCAGATATTCAGAAAGGTCAAAAAGTTCTGATCTATGGTGCTTCGGGAAGTACTGGAGTAACAGCTGTTCAGATAGCTAAATACTTTGGTGCGGAAATAACAGGAATTTGTAGTACTTTGAATTTAGAGATGGTAACATCGTTAGGAGCAGATAAGGTCATAGATTATACCAAAGAAGATTTTACCCAAAGTGGTGAGACATATGATGTTGTTTTTGATGCAGTAGGTAAAATGGATAAAAGTGGTAAACAGGTTTTAAAAGAAACAGGAATTTTCCTTGACGTTCTCAAAGACAGTGGTGGTATGGACAAAGCTTCGGATGTAAGAGAAGATCTCAATATTCTTAGAGAGATATGTGAGTCTGGAAAATTCAAAGCAGTCATAGATAAACAATATCCATTGGAACAAGCAGTTAAGGCTCATCAATATGTCGAAAAAGGACACAAAAAAGGAAATGTAGTCATCGTTGTTACACAGAAATAAGAATCCTTCTCTCTTTCTTAGGATTCCCTTAATCCTTTTTGATTTTGTTGGACTTCCATGATGAGATATTCTTATATATCTCAGTTTAGATTCTGGAGATTATTGACGCATTTGTCATTTGAAATAATTCAGATGATTTGAAATGTAGTGTGTGAGTAAGATGGAAAACAGTGATACAATCAAGGAAATTGAAATCAGCACGAAAAGAATGGTGCTCAAAATCCTGAAAATGTTTTTGTTTAGTCTGATAAGGATGAGGTTTTATGTGCCAGGAATACAAGAAATAAAAGTAGTTCAGTTGTATGAACTCATAGAATCTGAAAATGCACCATTGATAATTGATCTTCGAGATAATGCAGAATTTTATGGAGTTGCAGAATATGGAAAAAACTACGGTCATATTCCTGATGCTAAGCTATTACCTCTTTTTCAATTAGCAGCTAATTTGAAGCATCTTTCTTCATTTCAAGACAACTTAATTATTACTATTTGTCCAGGAGGGGGAGCTTCTTTGATTGCAGCTGAAATTATGATCAAAGCAGGTTTTACTGATGTTAAGAGCTTAAGAGGGGGCATGAATAAGTGGTACAGAAAAGGGTATCCTACTACTACTGCTAAAGATCCTGAAGACCTTATTTATTTTATTGAAAAGAAAAAAATAGGACTTGAAGGTAACTTACCTTTGGGTGAAATTTTTACTGGTGAAATTCACAAGACTATAGATGCACGTAATTTTAATTGTCCAGTTCCTATAATGAAATCTAAGAAAGCAATGGAGAAACTAGAAGTTGGTCAAGTATTAGAAATACTAGCTACAGATCCAGGTAGTAAAAGGGACATTCCTGCTTGGGTTCAAGTTACAGGTCAGCAACTAATTTCAGTTGAGGATATTAGTCCTGAAGAGTTTCGTTACATTGTCAAAAAAATGAATTAATCATTGGTGATAAGATAAATGAGTAAATCGGAAAAGTTCTGGGATAAAAGGGCAACAGAATATAATAAAGATGAAAAGAACTGGGAGGAGACATTCAACAAAGCTCTGGAAAACACTAAGAAACATCTAAAAGAAAATGATATTGTTATGGATTATGGGTGCGGATCTGGAATTTTAGCTATACGACTTGCTAAATTTGTGAAGGAGATTCATGCTTTGGACATATCCTCTAAAATGATTGAATCCGGTAAACAAAGAGCAAGGGGTAACAAAATCGAGAACATTAGCTTTGCACAAACAACAATTTTTGATGAAAAATACAAGAGAGAATCATTTGACGTAGTTCTAGCTTTCAATATCTTACATTTATTGGAAGATAGCCCAAAAGCAGTGCAGAGGATAAATGAGTTATTAAAATCTGGAGGTCTGTTTATTTCTGAAACAGCTAGTTTAGGAGAGGCAAAATCATTTCTCAATTTTATTATATCTATTATCATTAAAATGAGAATATTGCCAAAGGTGAATAAATTAAAGTTTGCTGATTTAGAAAATATGATCGCACAACATGGATTTCAGATTATTGAGACTGAGGTTCTAGGAGAAGGTATATCAACATATTTTGTAGTAGCAAAAAAACTATAATGCCGTTATTGATTGCATTAGAAATTGTATTGAAACTTTAAACGTCTAAGTACCTCTCTAATTTCTCTTTACTTTTTCAAATTGTTGTTTTGATAATATCTCATCGCTTCTTTTTCTTTTCCGGGTTTAAGTTATCCCAGAACTCCTTTGGAGGATGACGTAAATCATAATCAACTCTAGTATCATGTAACACTCTGGAACAATAAGAATCACCTTCCATTAGAGTATGCTCCATTGTTAGAACATTGGTCTGGATAAAACTTTTAAGGAATATATAGAAAATATAACGAAGTACTAATGAAGTACGCGAAGAAAAGAATGATTTATTCTATTGTACTTATTATTGTTTTTTTAACTAGTACAAATTTTACGTTTAGTAGTTCAACTAATAATATAGTTGAAACTTATGATGAAATCGATACTTCGATTTCTTATGATTCTGATGATTATTTACATGCTGCTCCAGAACCTAGCATTATACAACTATCCAATACATTTGGTGGAGAAAGCTATACCAAAATCCTAATCCAAGATTCTTATGCTTATCTAAGAAACTCCTCAGGAATTTTGATAGTTGATATTAGTGATCTAGAAAATCCTGCCTTGGCAGGTTACTTTATTGATAGTAGCATCAAAGATTACTGTGTTGAAGGTTCTTATGCTTATCTTGCTTGTGGGACTAGCGGTACAAAAATAGCTGATATTAGTGATCCAACGAATGTCACAGTTGTAGGTTCATACAATTATGATTACGGTGATAATAATGGGGTAAGTGTGCAAATTGCTGTTAAAGATTCTTATGTTTTTGTTGCGGATAGTGTAGATGGGTTAGAGGTTTTATCTGCAGTTGACCCAACTAATCCAGTAGGGGTATACAGACACTTCGGATTTGGCCATTATGTGAATTCAATTTACGTATATGGTTCTTATGCTTTTGTTGGTCTAAAGGACCGATTTATTTCATATGATTATGAATTTTATTTGATAGATATAAGTGACCCATATTCTCTAAAATACAGAAGCGAATTTACTGTACCATCTACAATATCTGAAATCTGTGCCAGAGGTTCAACACTCTATGTTCAAATTGGTGGTGAATTTCGCATCTATGATTTTTCTTCTGATTCTTTAGCTCAGATTTATCTAGATGATAGTTGGGGTCAAATAAGGAGCATAGATGTTAGTGGTGCATACGCTTACATGCATCGTTCAAGCTCGGATTTTGAGCTATTTGATGTAAGCATTCCTTCTGCACCCAATACAGCTTTTGCTTATGAAAATATAACTGCTGTGGATCTTATTTATGAGGATTCTTATCTATATGCGGTTTCAAACGGACTAGCTATCTATCAAGTGGACTTCTATGATACTGAAAATCCTGAAATTGTTAGTTTTGGTCACATTCATCCTATTTCATCGGCAGACAAAGCGTCTATATATTGCGCTGTTACTGATGATACAGCGGTAGGGGTTACAAATTTACATTACAGAACGAATGGTGGAGATTGGAAAGTGGCATCAATGAGCACTCTAGATGGGTTGAATTTTGAAAGAAGTTTTGGTTACCTATGGGAAGGTGATATTATCGAGTATTTCATTGTAGCTGAGGATTCCACAGGAATGAAATGGGACACAGAAGATAATGGTGGAACGTACTATAGTTTTGTTATTGAAGAAACTGATAAACCTAATTTCACATACTTTGATCAAGACCCAAATTTGGTTTATGCTGATGAAGTTGTAACTATTAGCTGCTCAGTTACAGATGAGACAGGTATACATCAAGTGTTATTACACTACAGTGTAAACAATGTATCGGTTACTCCAATTGTAATGACTCATACAACAGGTTCAACATATACTGCAGAGTTTGGTCCTTTTGAAGCCGATAGCGAAATTAGCTATTACATCAGTGCTCAGGATAGCACAGTTCATGGAAATTATGCGGAATCCTCCGTAGCCAATTTCACTGTAGGAGCATCTACAAAAACTTCTTATGTCTTTGGTATAGGACTCTTTGTTATAGTCGGTCTAGCATACATCTATAAAAGGAAAAGATGATTTTTTCCGTCTTTTCTTTCTTTACTTTCTTTTTTTCTTGAGATACATCTTCAGTTTGATCTAGAACTAACATATCCGTTCTAATATTCCATCGAATTCAGCATCAAAACTAGCAATCATTTTTATTTCATAATGTTTTGCTATTGCTATCAATAAACAATCTACAAAACTCAAGGGCCTGCGTGCAGTTGTATATTTTTGAAAAATCTCCCACGCTTGCCTTCTGTCTTCCATTGTGATTTCAAGGATTTGTAACCAAACATTATCTGAACCATAAATTAAGTCCCATCCCAAAGACACTATATCCATTCTTTTTGTCTTTCTAAACAGTAGTGTTATTGTTTCTGAGAAAACTTCTGATAATGTAAATCGACCTCCAAATTCTCCAGATATTAGCTGATTGAAAATCTCATAAGCTCGGGTGTGATTTTTATCTCTTTCATTCAACAAAGCTACAAATAGATTGGTGTCAACAAGTATCATTCACTCCTCTCCATCATACACTATTTTATCTACTTCTTCAGATAGATTTTCTGTCCCTTCACCAAAATCTATAACGAATTTATCCTTAAACTGTTTGATCTCTTCTTTAGTCCAGATTCTACTTGCATGAGAGAGTTTCATTATGAATTCATCAAGTTTTTCATCTGTAAATTGAACACATAATCTGAGCAATTCCTGTTGAGTGTATTTTTTGCCAGTTCTAAGAAGAATCTTAGCTGCTAGTCGATCCAATTTCTCCTTATCGATCATTTTTACTGAAGACATTTTTCCACCGATTCTACTAGTGGAAAAGTAGAATATAAGTTTTTTGATTTGCAAGAATTCTCATATCCTCAGTATTTCAGTAATCTGGATTCTTAAGGTATATTGCATAAGATTTTTTTACAATTGTTTTTAGGAAAACAAAATGGCATCTACAAAGATTGTTATCATTGGTGCTGGAAGCTTACAATTCGGTCTAGGTACTTGTGGAAGTATTTTTACATCTGAAGTATTAAAAGGATCTACCATCTGCTTGCATGATATCAATTCGGGTAATCTAGAATATGCCCGAGAAGCATGTCAATCTAAACTCGATAAAGATAAGCTTAATTTTACCATTGAAGCTACTACTGATAGGAAGGAAGCATTAAAGGACGCTAACTTTATTGTTAACTCAATTGAGGTTGGTCCTAGATTCGATTGGTGGGAATTAGATAAGAGAATACCTTTGAAATATGGCAGTCCTCAAGTCTTTGGAGAGAATGGGGGTCCAGGAGGTATGTTCCATTCACTGAGAATAGTTCCACCTATTTTAGATATCTGCAAAGACATCAACGAAATATGTCCAGATGCTACACTCATAAACTACTCCAATCCCATGCATAGAATCCTTTTGTCAATAAAACGAAAGTATCCTAAACTAAAGGTAATTGGTCTTTGTCATGAAATTGCTTTAGCTGAACATCTTCTGCCAAAAATATTGAAAATTCCTTTTGAGGAAATGGATCTTTGGTGCGGAGGTTTAAACCATATGGGAGCCATTATCAAAGCTAAGCACAAAGATACTGGTGAAGATTTGATTCCCAAGATTAATGAAAGAGGTAT
>JAAFKI010000098.1 GCA_021399345.1 Candidatus Heimdallarchaeota archaeon | reverse complement strand
CCTCTACATCATCACAAAAACTTATGTCTAAATTGATTCGCAGTAATTCTCCATCTCTGGATCTAACTACTTTGTTAACTTGAACCTGAACAGCATGACAATGAGGACAATTTCCATAATCATCAAAGTCTGTGAAATATTGTTTGCAGCACTTACAACGAAAACTCATTTAGACCCTCCATTTATTTTGTTCAAGAAGTGGTCTTTGTATTTGATGTTATCAAAACCTAAAGCATCAATCTCTTGTTTAATTCTAATCAGGTTCTCTTTGGTATAATATTCAGCTTGATTCAATTCCTGGATGTACTCTTTTGGAACGTGAGTAAAGTTCATTGGACCTACCCAAATATCCTGAGTAACATATTTCTGGATTTTCTTAATATGTTCAATGAGTGTATAATCTTCTAGAAAAGGTTCAATGGATACACTTGTGCTGAATCCTGCTTTGTAAGCTAAATAAAGACAAATCATTCTTTCTCTAGATAGGGATGCGTTAGTTTCCCAATATTGTAAAGCTTGATCATCTCCTGAAGTCATAGTAAATCTAAAGAGAATTGCAGATTTAAATCTCTGAAATCTATAAAGTAGTTCTGCAATGACCTCTAATCTGGGTTTGGTAACTATAAGAACAGTATAGCCTTTTTCAAGAAGTTTAGATAGAGCATAACAAGCTCGTTCTAGGTTTTCCTCAGTAATATCATGAGAGCTAGGAAACATAATATCAAGAAGTTCAGGATTCTCAATATTGTTGGGATTCTGTAAGTTAAGCTCAAGAGGTTTAGGAAGTCTTTTGATTTGTAGAACTATTTGAGCATAGGTTTTATTTCGCATATGTTTCCAGAAAGGTCTTTGGACTCTACCATAGCGATGAGCCATAGCTTTAGCATAGCAATATTTACAATCGTTCTCACAACCAATACTGATATTGAAATTGCTCTTAGCCCATTCTTTAGTCCCTTTAGTTGTTGTCATTCCAAATTACTCTCCTCATTAACATGCTTCTTCAAACAATCTTTATTGCAGAAATGTTTAATCGTTGAATTATCAAGAGTTTTATTTATTCTCGCAAGAGTAAAATAATCAAAAGATTTTAGTGTCTTTTCACACTCAAAACATTTATCTTTCTTCACCATTTAATATCCTCATCCTTCTTGTAAAATCTCCTTAACAACAATCTTGATTTGTTTTCTTAGTTCATTCATTTGTTTCTCTAATGGTCTTTCATCAAGAGCATAATCAATTTCATTTAACCCATCTTCATTAGCAACCTCTAGAAATTCTTGGAATACTAACCTAACAGAAAAATGATCTATTAATTCTAAAATTTCTTCAGACATTCTCATATCTCCACTAATTCAGCTAGTTCTTGCATTGCTGTTTTGTAATCTTCAATAGTATATTCTCCAAGCAGTTGAAATTTATCGAGTATCTTATTAATACCAGTTTTGAGTCTTGTAATTTCCTCTTGTTCTCTTCGTAAAACTTCCATACAATCATTATAACCCATATCATAACCTCCATTAAGTTGAAAGTACTCCTTCAGTCAAAGTCATCTGCTTGACAACTTTAGCTTCATTGATTCTCCTAAAAGAAATAAAATGGACAACAGATCTTTCAGTTATCGGTACTTGATAGAAATTACTAACAAATTCGATTGCTGCTTCTCTAGTATTTGCATTTGGAGCAACATCATCAATAAGCTCGATTGTAGAAATTTCTCGTATAGTAAGCTTCTGTATAGATCCAATTTTAGCATAACAAAGGAAAGATCCACAATGCAGAACTTTAACTTGATCTCCTGTATTGAACTTCTTTCTTCTACGAATAGTTGTTGCTCTATGACCATCCACTAGATGATAGAGCTTATCATAATTATGACTAAATCTTAATTCTTCCATTAAGGTTTCACACCCCTGATTACTTCTTTGAATCTTGTAGGCTTGGTTTTTCTTACACCTGGTGTAAGATTAGATTCCTTTAACAAATCTCGAACAGCAGCACGAATAGCTTCACTTCGATTGGGGAATTTACCAGCTAGAACAAGATCATCTAAAGCTCGAATAATTTCATCAGTAAAATGACAAGTAAGAAGTTTCAATCAGAATCCTCCTTTTGTGATTTAGGAATACTAGTTGTTGTTCCGTCAGACCAGGAATAGAGTTCTAATTCTTCCTCTTCTTCAGCTAATCTTCTTTCTACAGCTCGATTGAAAGAAATACGTTCTTTCTTCATAGCTTCGTAACGATCGTCTAAAACAGTGTAAGCATCACCCATCGATTACCTCTCCTTTGTAGATCTTGGGGATTATTCCTGCCTCATGCCATTCTTTCATAGTATTACGGATTGTTACTGCAAGACCATGACTTGGTTTACCAACTGCTTCAGCTAGTTTCCTGTAAGTGAGATTGAATTCTTCTTTATTCAATGTTGGATCACAACCTCTTTCTTTTCTGGAAGAATACCTGAGAAATCAATACATTCTGTTCTGGATTCAGTTATTCCTACACCTGTTTCTTTGCAAATTCCGATAATATAGCCAAGTTCAACAAGTACGCTTTTAGTAGAGAATTTCCTGCAATAAGGACAAAGGGGAAAAGGTTCTTCAGACATTTAGCTCTTCTCCTGTACTTTCAGAAATTGTTTTTCAATAACTCGAATAGCATCGAGGATATTCTTGATATCAGTTCTGTTAATGTTGCCTTTAGCTCTATCCTGTAAAAGCATAATAAGATCTCTTTCACTCAATCCCATTTCTTGCATCTGTTCCAT
>JAAFKI010000097.1 GCA_021399345.1 Candidatus Heimdallarchaeota archaeon | reverse complement strand
GCTAAACTAACTAAGTCATCACCAAGAGTGAATAAGTGAGAACTAATTTCCACAATTATCACCCTTCCATCTTTAGTTTTATGTATTCTCTCAAAAGTAAGTTCTTTTTTCTCCATTAACTCCTGTACAAATTCTAAACTTTCCTTTTCTCCTGTAACAATGAAGTCAGATGGTTTCATCTTCATGAATTCTTCTCGAGTGTAACCATACATGGCAGCAGCTACACTGTTAGTTTCAACGATTTCTTCAAATACTCCATCATCTCCTCTTCTACTAACAAAGATACCATCATTTGTATTATGAAAAATCTGTTTAAATCTTTCTTCACTTTCTTGAAGTTCTTTGGATGTTTGTTTATTCTCTGTAACATCACTAGCCAATTCTGCTACACCAATTAAACTCCCATCATCTCCATAAACAGGGTATCCTCTAACGAACCAGGTTTTATGATCTGGAGTTATTACTTCTGCCATATGCTCTTGTCCTGAATCTCTTGCCTTAATGACAGGGCAATTGTCACATGGTTGATCTCTTTGATACCATAGTTCATAACATATTTCTCCAACAATATCCTCCGGAGATTGTCCCAATAGATCACTTGTAATTTTATTAGACCAGATTATTTTCATGTCCGTATCATAGAAAATTATATGTTCAGTCAGAAAATCTAAGAATTTTGATTTTTTGAACTCAGAAGCCATAACTTTAGTTTCTTTTTGTTTATCCCCTGTTATGTCATTAGTAATAATAAAAAGTTTATTTGATTTTTCTCCCTCTATAATAGGATAAAAGCGATTGCGTATGAATTTTCTTTTTCCATCCTTTGTTGCAATCCAAAATTCGATTTCTTTTGGGTAGGTATTCGTTTTATCATTTTCAGATCTAATTGTTTTCAATCTGTTTTTCTCTTCTGTTGCAGCAAGAAAAACAAAACTTTTTCCTTGTATTTCTTTCAATGAATATCCTGTTATTTGCAACAAATGATCGTTTGCAAATTCAATTTTTCTATTTTTAACTATGGTTACTCCTACATCGATTTTATCGAATATCTCCCCTATGTCTTCTTCTGCCATCTGATTCACTCGAATAGATTTTTTACCCCAGATTGAGAACCAAACCAATATTATGGTTTTGCTCTCTAATATATTTACGAAAATAATTTTAATAAGATTGTGATGGTTCTAGTCAAAATTTTAACGGAAAATTTTTACTGAAATGCTCTCTTGTTGTTTTTAGCAAAAGTGTAGAGGGATTCAGAGTGTAGAAGAACCGAAAGTTTCTGACTTGTTGTGAATTTCTTCCTGGTTTTGGTGACAAAGAATAGGTTTTCTCCTTTAAAATCAAGAGTTAAAACCAGTTGATCAAGTATTTTTTCTGAATCAGTAATGAAACATTCCAGTACTATTTGATTTTCATCAATTGTTTTGTTTGGATCTAGTTCTCTGATAGATTCTGCTCTAAATCCTATTTCACCTTCTGTGATATTGTCTTTTAGTATTTTCTTTTGAAGATTTTTGGGAAGCAAAATCTGATCATCAATAACTAATGAGACTGAATTTTTTGATGACTTGAATTTGAGAAAATTCATAGGAAAGTTACCAATAAATTGTGCAACAAACTTCTGATTAGGTTCGTCATAAAGTTCTTCAGGAGGCCCCATTTGAGCAATTTCTCCATCTTGCAATAAAATGATATTGTCTCCGAGACTGAGAGCTTCAGCTTGATCATGTGTCACATAAACCATTGTTGTCTTCAGAATTCCATGAAGTTTTCGTATCCATGTTCTCATCTCATACCTTAATCTAGCATCAATATTGCTTAGTGGTTCATCAAAGAGAAAAATCACTGGCTGTCTAATTACTTCTCTACCTATAGCTACCCTTTGTTGTTCTCCCCCACTTAGTTGAGAAGGATATTTGTTTCTATGTTCCTCTAATTTAAACAATTTTAGTGTTTCATCCACTTTATTTTGTACGTCTGATGATGAGAAAGTTCTTCTTTTAAACAAATTTCCTTCTTTTTGGCTCTCCAATGGAAAACGCAAATTTTCTTCTACAGTCATATGTGGAAAAAGAGGATAGTTTTGAAAAACCATTGCTATGTTTCTTTTATTTGCAGGTATGTCTGTTATGTTTTTTTCATTAAAAAATATCTGACCTTCTGAAGGATATAATAATCCTGCTAGAATTCTCAATAAAGTGGTTTTTCCACTTCCTGAAGGTCCGAGGATAACAGTGAAACTTCCTTCAGGAATTGTGATATTAATGTCATTGAGGGCTGTTTTTTTGCCATATTTTTTTGTTAGGTTTTTTATTTCAACTTTCATTTCATACATCTCTTATGTTTACTGAATTATCAATTCCTTTAAGCAGATAATTTCTTAGAAATACGAAAACCAAAAGCAAAGGAATTGTTACTAATATTGATGCAGCTGCAAATAATCCCCATTCGGGAGAACTAGATTCTATAGACCCCAAAAAAGTGTATAGTTTGATGGGGAGAGTGTATTTTCCTGGTGACTGTAATAATACAAATGCCATCAGAAAACCATTCCATGTACTCAAGAAATTTAACAAGAATGTAATAGCTATCGCTGGTCCTGATAATGGTAAAACAATTTTTCGAAGAACTCTAAATCGCGAATTCCCCATAACTATAGCAGATTCATCTAATTCCTTTGGAATTGAATCAATATACCCCTTTATTATCCATAGCGCTAGTGGTATGGTGTGTGTGCTAAAGGCTAAAATTGCACCAATGTATGTGTCTATTAATCCTAAATTAAACATGATAAGATAAAATGGTATTAGTGTAAGAATGCCTGTAAACATTTTTAAAGTAAAAACTCCAACCATCATCTCCTTCTTAGCTTTAAATGTATATCTTGAAAATCCATAAGCTGCTAAGGCTGTTAAGATGACACAAATGCTTGCTGATCCCAGAGCAATAAGTAGCGAATTAGCGAAGTTCAAGTGAATACTTTCTTGAGTAAATAACCTTCTAAAATTATCTAAAGTAGGATTTTCTGGGAAAAACGAGGTTGGTACTGAACTATTGCCTCCCGAGAAAGCTATCCATATAATGTTCCAAAATGGAATAAGTGCCACAGCTGTAACTAAGAATAAGAAGAAAATACTATTTTTTGGTTTGGATGCAATTTCATACATTTTCGATAAGAACTTGTTCTGTTTGAAATTAAACTGGGTGTGGATCCTAAGATAATTTAGAATAAACATGAATGATAGTAAACTGATAGTTGTAACCCAACCTACTAGATTCCAATTTATAATTATCCCCGTCCAAAGTATTGGCTGCAATAGTATAGATAGTTTCACAAAGAATTCTGAGACAAAACTAGCAAGTAAATAAATACCTAATAGTGATAGAATAGTCCAAGGAAGCCAATTTGTCAATTTCAGCAGGATATTGGCCGTTAAGATAGTAGTAAATTGAATTAACAGTATGCCGTGAATTGAATTCAAATTAACTATTCTAGAATCAAGCTTTTGAAGAAAAATCCTAACATTTCTTCTTGTTTGTTTGAACCAGATTATTATTTTTTCTCTTGGTTTGAATTCTACTTCTTCAGAACTATTTTTTCTTATATTTGAAATCATAAAAAATTCTAGAACAATAATAAAGATATTCCAATTCAAAGCATACCACATCTGATAGAAAAAGAATTGTGATAGTGAAAGGATTATATCTACAATAAGAATCACTTTGAACCATTTGATTGAAATGTTCTTTTTTGAAAATATCAGAATAGCTGACATTAGATAGACGCCTGCAAGGACATAACTTAGTGCATCATTCCAATAAATACCAAAATATCTGAATCCCGTTAAAGTTGAAGCTAAATAACCTACTGATTGGAATAGAAAAAGAATGGGTAAAACATATTTATTGGTAGAAGTTTTTTTCTGACTAGATGGTATGTAAGAACTTTTTGTACCCTTTGACATCTTCACCCATATCAAAACAAAAAACAATGTCAGAAGACTCATGATTGTTGAGTATGCAGCTGCTATTCCTATCTCTCTTTGTTGATAGAACATGTAAAACGTAAACGTACTAAAGAGATCCGTAGCACCTATGATTCCGGCTTCGTTTGACCCGTATGACAAAAGTGGATATCCGTTCGTTAGTAAAAATGCTACATTAAAGCTACCAAAAGTTTTGATAATTTCCAATATTATTGCTGGAAGAATAATAGGTTTGATTAAAGGAATTACGATTTTTCTTATCTTAGTTCTTTCCCGAATCTGATCAATATCCGCCATATCATTTAATTCTTTGGGAATACTGCTCAAACCAGCCAGAAACAATGTTGTTATTAGGGGAATTGAATCCCAAACTTCTACAAAGCATGCGATGAATAAAGCTACATAAGGTTGTGTCAAGAGATTTACATTCGTTCCAAATAGTGCATTAAAGAAGGATATACTCCCTGTACCGTGAAAGAATGTTCTCCAAGATAAGATTTTGATGTAAGATGGAATTGCCCAGGGTATATACAAGAACAGATACCATAATTTCTTCCTTCTTACCTTGTATTGAATAATATATGCTAAGATAAAACCTAGAACTATTTTTACTAAAATGATCAATGTACTCCAAACTAAAGTAGTTGTGAAAGCTATTGGAAGTTGAGGATTTTCAGCAATATGTGCATAATTATTGAATCCGGTAAAAACAGGTTGTTCTCCTCTTACAAGGTTGTAAGAGGTAAAAGATAGGAATATTCCATATAAAATTGGATAAACTTCCAATAAAACCAGAGCCAATAAAGCTGGGAAGATGAATATATATGCGGTTTTATTGAATGGAACATCCCTCCTTGCAAAAAAGATGAAGATTGCAACAAATAAAATGACAATAACTAGTAGTGATAGAGAAGTAGCCAGCTTCGAATAATGTAATAAATCCTCTTGACTTTGGAGAGTCTCAATTTGTACTGATTCCCAATAAAGTTCTTCACTCACCTGTTGGATAATTTGCATATCCGTATAGTCTACGAAAGTTGCATTAACGAGATATATTGAGAATTGGTATAATTGCGATGGTAAAAGTCCTGTAATTCTTGCATGAATCGTATCTGATTCATTACTAACAATGTAGACTGTAAAATTAAATGTAATCTTCTTTTGTGCAAGAAGATTTGAGTCAGATATAGTATAATTCACTGGAGAGAAATAGTTCTCTTCTCCTTCTACACTTTGATTCAGAAAAATAAAAGACCATGTATGATTAAATCCTGTTTCATTTCTATAATCAATTCTAAATCCATTAAAAAGGGAATTATCTGGAACTGACCAATTGAGTAGAACATACCTATCTTGGATATCCGAAATTGACACATTATCACTTTGAGCTCTAATTTTGTTTGATGAGGGAGATTGAGCGAAAAGAAGAATTCCAATTAAGATTATAACAGTAAGTAAGCTGATTTTGAAATTCTTTGTTAGTTTAATTTTCCTCATTAAGCTCACCTATTAGCGTCTATACCTGCTTGAGCATCATCAAGAGAACTTTGAATGTTTTCGTGATTTAACAATATGAACTGTAATGCTGCTCTTATATAATCAGAATAAAAATTGTAGATGGGATCCATAGGATAATATTGACTATTTTCAATTTGTTTTATTTGGGTTAAAATTAATGGCTCATTTTGAACAGTTGGAGAATATATTGTTTCAATTAAAGTAGGAACCTTATATTCAATTGAAACCAGCTCTTTTTGAACTTCATCTGATGTTAAGAATAAAAGAATATCATAACAAATATCCGGATGGAGCGTATCCTTTGACATTCCCCATCCTTTAATTTCAACCATTGGAGAAATTCTTTTATCAGTAGAAGATATAATTGGAAGAATCTGAACTCCATAATTTGTTCCTATTTCATTTAAAGATGGGATATACCACCCCCCATAAATCAGCATTGCTCCTTTGTTTGTGATGAATGCTTGAGTAGCTGAATGGCTGGTGTCATCATAACTTACACACCTCTCCACATATTTTAAGTTGTAAATGAATTCCATTGCATTTCTAGAAGCTGTGTCATTTACTATGATAGAGTTGTTCTGATATAATGGTCCATGACCAAAACCTGACTGAAAAGCTGGCCACATATAAGGCGACAATGTTCCCCATACAAGTCCATACTCCTGATTCACAGAGCGATCAGTCATATTAACAGCTGCTTCAACGAATTCTATGTCCGTCCAGTTTTCTTGAGGGTAAGGTTGACTATTTTGGTCAAAGACGTCCTTGTTATAAAATAATAAAATTGAATCATACCATAAAGGCAATCCCCAAAGTTCGTTCATGTAACTTAAACTATTAATCGCTGAAGGGAGATATTTTGCTTCATCTGTAGGAGAAAGAAAATTAGTTAGAGAACGGATATATTCTAGCTCTACAAGTTCTCCAAACCAAGCTCCCTTACCAAGGAAGATGTCAGGAGCATCACCTGTCTGCGCTATACTGATGAACTTATCTAACCACCCAGAAGAAGGTTGCTCAATAAGATTAATATTGATGTCTGGATGCTCTAGCTCATATTGTTCTATGGCGTCTGCTATAATTTGAATACCTTCGTATGTGTACCATATATCTATCTCGATGTCCTTTTGTGGTCCTTGATAAAAACTAAAATAAAACGCAGGGATTATAACTCCAAGTACCGCAATAGAAACTGCTATAATTTTTACATACTTGGAGACCATCTTGTATATTCCTTCTAAATTCTCTTTTTATTGTTTTGCGTTTAATTGTAAGAAAATGATATTTCTATTCAATTTCTTTGTCTATTAATTTATTAACCAAAGTATTGTCAGTTAATAAAATTTATATCATGGATGCAGATAAATTTACTCATGAGTAGCAAAGTCAGCACAATTTTTATTGGTATAATTTCAGTTTTAATTCTTACTGGAGCTGGTTTAGGGATATATTTTGGTGCGTTTTATGAGCAGACTCCTGATACAAATGTTGTTTTGACTCTCCAAGGATCAAGTTCTACAAAGAATTATACAATAACTGAAATCAGGGATTTTGCTAATATTACAGGATATGCTGGTTATAGAAAATCCACTGGCACACTAGTAGGACCAAATCTCTACAAAGGTGTGGAAATATCAACTCTTCTAAATGATGTAGGGGGGTTAGCTGGTGGAGAGGAGCTTGAGATTGTATCTAGTGATAATTATAAAGTCATTTTTACATATGATATGCTTCAAGGACATTTTCCTGCTTATGATAGTACTACTGGAGATTACTTAGGCGTAGGAAATTTCAGTATTATATTAGCATATGAAATGGATGGGGGGAGCTTAGCTCCAGGAGATGGAAAACTAAGAATCGCTGCTGTAGCTGAGGACGGAGAAATGTATCTATCTGATGGTTCACCATGGGTGAAAGATGTAGTAGAACTTAATGTTATAACTCTGAGTTCATGGATTGTTTATTTGTATGGAATAACTAACGATAGTATAGATAAGCCTACCTTTGAAGCGTTTATGCATTTCAATGAAGGAGAAAATAGATTGTTTTACCAAGTACAAGAAGGAGATAGATTTAACACATACGAAGGCTTAGCTTTATGGAGAATAATTGCAATAATTGATGGAGGTGCTACTGATTCCTTTAATGACACGCTTGCAGCATCTGGTTATAATATTATTCTCAAGAATTCTTTAGGTGAAACTGTTAATTTGGATGCAGGAGACATAGCAAGAAATGATAGTTTTATATTAGCTGCTGAGAAAAATGCGGTCTTTCTAGGAGGAAATGATGCCCCGTTAAAATTAGTTGGACCTGGTGTAGTTTCTCTAGAAATGATTGGGGGAATTATTGAAATCAGATTAGTTTTATAATTGAGTTTGCTTGGTATAAAATCTCTAATCCTTATTGTTAAATATGGCGCTTTATATAACCAAAAATAATATCTGAAACAGAGTGGGACAGAATGATTGAAAATAACTCAGACCTTCTTACTGGCGAGTTTTTTGACCCAGTTATGGTTAAGTATAGCAAAAAAAGCCATTTGAAGTGGGTAATCAGTCATGTTCTAGCCCATAAAGGTATGATTGCTTTATTCTTTCTATTTGCTACAATAAGCGCAGCAATAGCCTCTATTTCTCCAGTTATACTTGGAAAATTAATTACAGAAATTTTGGATCCTTTTGGAATTTGGGATCGAATCACATTTTTCGCGTTTATAATTCTAATATTAACAATAATAAGTGGTATTGCTAGCTTTGCTTCTGGTTTAATTATTGAAGTAACATCTCAAAGGGTTGAAAGAGATATTAGAGATGAATATTATGCCTCTATGTTATCTAAATCAATGACCTTCCATGATGAAGTTAAAGCAGGTGATGTTATGGCAAGGGCTACCTTTGATACTAGAATGGTAAATTTCTTTGTCAATCCAGTAATTCATTTAGCATATGCTGCAATTTTTGGGGTTTTATTTACGATAGGAACAATGTTCTTCATAACTCCTTATTGGAATGGTCTTCCAGTTCTCATTATTATACCGATAATCATTGCCTTCCCAATTTTCTTTTTCGCTAGAAGATTTTACAAATCAGTAGGTCCAATATCAATACAGATACAAGCATCCTACTCTAGTCTTTCTGCTTATTTACAGGAGAAATTACTAGGAATTAGTGTTATCAAAACATTTGCTAGAGAACCATTCGAAAGAGTTTCATTCAGAGAAAAAAATGATAAGCTATCAGAAGAAATTATTACAAGAGGAAAATTAAGATCAAAATATTATCCTGTATTGTTTGTTGGTATGGGCGTTGGTCTCTCTATTCTTTGGGGGAGTTTACTAATAAATTGGGGTATAGGAAATCCTGTTACTTCAGTTTTATGGAATCAAGAAATTTTATTAGCTGGAGGGGGATCTGTATCAGGATTTGGTATCGGAGAATTGATAACTTATTCTCTTTTAGCAGGAAATCTCTTCTTTCCAATTTGGGTGATGTCGTGGATGTTGGTTCTTGTTCAAATGGGATTTGCTGGAGCTGATAGGATTGTCGACATTCTAACTAAAGAGGCGATTATCCCTGCACCTGAGCAACCCATTGAGCTAGAATCACTAAATGGAAATATAGAATTTAAAGATCTAACTTTTGCTTATGAAGGCGAAACAAAAGTTTTGAAGAACGTATCTTTTTCCGTTCCTTCAGGCAGTAGAGTTGCGGTTGTAGGACCTGCGGGGTGTGGTAAAACTACGTTAATGAAGCTTCTAACAAGATTATATGATGTAGAATCTGGCAGTGTAGAAATTGATGGCATAAATGTTAAGCAGTTGTCTTTTGATACTATAAGACAAAACATTGGCGTTATTGAACAAGATATTGTGTTATTTTCAGCCACAATTAAAGAAAATATTTCATATGGGAAACCTGATGCAACTGATGATGAAATATTTCAAGCTGCTAGAATGGCTCAAGCTGAAGAATTTATTGAGAAATTCGATCAAGGTTACGATACTATTGTAGGTGAAAGAGGTACGACACTTAGTGGAGGGCAAAAACAACGAGTAGCAATTGCTCGAATGTTGCTTGCTAATCCAAAGATACTTGTTTTTGACGATGCTAGTTCAGCTGTAGATTCCGAAACTGAAGATAAGATCAATACTGCTATTAATAGGGTATTGAAAGATCGAACTAGCTTCATTATCACTCATAGATTATCAACAATAAGACATTCAGACATTATCGTTGTTTTAAAGCAAGGAGAAGTTAAAGCAATAGGTTCTCATGATCAATTGTTGAAGGAATCTGTAGATTACTGGAGAGTTTTTGCCAGATTCTCTGAAATACGAAAAATGATGCCCGAGCAAATGAAAACTGAACTATATGAGGGTGAATGAAGCGATGGGATTTATACAAGAATTACCAGATGACAAATACGATAGAAAATATGGCGATATCTATCTGTTCAAGCGATTATTTGGTTACATTGCTAAGCATGACATGAAAACTTTCAGTACAGTTCTAGCATGGATGATTCTTCAAACAGGTGCAACTATAGGAATTCCATTTTTCATAAAATTTATAATTGAAGGAGTACAAGATGGCGATTTCAACGTTATTTTTTATGTTGAAACAGCTGCAGTAATAGTTCTATATGGTCTGTTTTGGTATGCTCAATATAGAGCACTTTACAAAAGTTCAATATTAACTGGAGAAATGCTAAGAAGAGTAAGAAAAGATAGTTTTGAAACACTACTTAGTAATGATATGAATTTCTATGATGAAAACAAAAGTGGGAAACTAGTAAGTCGGGTAACAAATGATTCTGATACGATTTCCCAAATGGTTCAAATAACTACTTCCTTCCTTATTAACATACTAGTAATGTTAGTTGTTATTATCATATTGTTTGTCACTGATGTTAGACTTGCAGGAATTACATTAGCAGTTGTACCAATCCTTTTTGGTCTAGGAATTGGAATCAGACTTTTCTCAAGAAAAACATCAAAGAATTGGAGAAAAACTATTGCTATTCTCAATGCAAATGTTGCAGAATCAATATCTGGTATTGAAGTAACAAAAAGCTTTAACCAAGAAAAAGACGCTTTTGAAAGATTCAAAGGAATTAATATGAGGAATTATCGTGCAGCATATGTAAGAGCTTGGGGCATGAGTATTTTCTTCCCAATAATTGAAACATTATTTGGAGTTGGAACTTTCTTGGTACTTTACTTTGGAGGAAGAATAACTTTCCAAATAGGTGATTTAACCGTTGCTACACTCTATTTCTTTATTTTAATGTTAAACAGATTCTTCATGCCTTTGCTGGAAATTACTCGATTCTTCAACCAATTTGAAGCAGGTTTGGCTGCAGTAGAACGGATTTTTAGCTTGATGGATAGTAAACCGAAAGTTGTCGAAGATCCTAATCCTTTACCTGTTCCAAAACTTACTGGTAAAATTGATTTCAAAAATATAACCTTCTACTATAATGAAACAGAACCGTTATACAAAGATTTCACTCTATCAATTCCATCAGCAGAGACTGTTGCCATTGCTGGAAGAACAGGTGCTGGAAAAAGTACTTTAGTTTCCTTAATTGCTCGTTTTTATGATGTTGTAGAAGGATCGATTATAGTAGATGGTACAGACATTCGAAAATACGTCATGCAAGACTACAGAAATCAAATAGGAATAGTTCTGCAAGACAATATCCTTTTCAGCGGTTCAATAGAAGAAAATATCCGTTATGGAAAGCTAGATGCAACAAGAGAAGAGATAGAAAAAGCAGCAAAGAGTGTTCATGCTTGGGAGTTTATTCAGAGTTTACCTCAAGGATTAGATACAGAAGTAGGAGAAAAAGGGACAAAATTATCCGCTGGACAAAAACAACTTGTTGCTTTTGCTCGAGCATTGTTATCAGACCCCAGAATTCTTATTTTAGATGAAGCTACAGCTGCAATAGATGCTTATACTGAATCTCTTATTCAAGAAGCCCTGAAAGTTTTACTCAAAAATAGAACTGCAATTATTATTGCTCATCGTTTAACCACTGTAGAGAATGCTGATAGAATTATAGTCATTGATGACGCTCAAATCGTTGAAGAAGGTAGCCATCAGCAGTTAATGGATAAGAAGGGTAAATATTGGCAACTTTATGATATGTATTTCAGACATCAATCTCTTGAATATGTTGAACAAGCAGCTGAACTTGTTTAATTCTGCTTAGAGATATATTTTGTTAGCATTTTCCCAGTAGATTTTTTTGAGTATTTCTTGTGAAAAATCCAAACCAAAAATCTTTGTTTCATTGTTATTCTCAGGATCAGGAATCGGAAAGGGTAGTCCTTCTACATCGGTTTCAAACAAAGCTTGGAAACTAAGTAAACGGTTAATATAATATCCTGGAATAGGTTCTCTATCTGTTCTTCCTGCAACAAAATCTGTTCCAAACATGATTCTATCCTTATGTTTTTTGAAGAATTTTATAACTTCATTTCGTTTATGTGCAAATTCTCTAACCATCCATTTTGCTGATCCAGTATCTACAAAGAGATTTGGAAATTTATCTAGCCATGAGTCTAGTAGTGGTAGATTTTCAGGTTGCGAAGCTAAATGTGCTCCGACAATTCTTAGCTTAGGATACTTCTCTAGTATATTTTTTAACGCATTAATATGATCTTTCTTAACACCAAATTTGCTTGCAGGCTGATAGTTTTTCTCATAGAGTAAATCTGGATCACTAACATGAAGAAGTAAGGTAAATCGAAGATCTTCTAACTTGGTGAAAAGAGGTTCTAATTTGGGGTCATTCAAGTGAACATCTTGAGTACGAAAATCTATTTTCAAATCTTCTGATTTGAAATAGTTAACCCATCTTGGAGAAAACCAGAGTTTTCCAATATTGAAACCATCTTCATAAGCTTTGTCAAGATGGTCAAGAGAGCCCTTGAGGTTATCTTGTAAAGCTTCTCTTATGGAAAGGAAGATTGAATAAACAAAGATGTCTGGAAATTCTTTTTCTATTTCATCCCTACTTTTTGTGTCCCTAACAATTCCAAAGATTTTCTTGACATTGAACTCCTCTTCATATTTGACCATAGTTCTTACGTCTTCAACCTTGCCTAGATGTGTATGAGCATCAAAAACTGGACCAGTATATTTTCTAGTCATAGTAGCAAAGAAGGGATGCATGTTATTAGCAACATATTCTTGGTTCACAGAAAGGCCTCAAGCATTATGAAAGTACATCTATATATGTAAATTACTATTATACAATAAAAAAAGTAAAAAAAGAAATGAAAGTGGATTATCTCTTTCGTTTTCTGATGATTACCACAGACGTAAAGGCTAAAGGAAGTAAGAAAATCAAAAGTGAGAATTGGTTAAATTCTGATATAATTACACCTGGAGGAATATCTCCTAATGGATAGGAATCATTTGCATTTCCTATACCATCTAAAGTATAGTTTCCACTTACCCAGTCATCCCAATAATTTCCTTCCATATTCCACGGATCTTCCCACATGTTGAGTAATGATTCATCATAAGCTTGAGTATCTCCTTGATTATTGTTAATGAAAGCATTATGGTGAATCCAATTAAACATAGAACCGCTATCTGAATATATAGCATAGCCAAAATTATTTTCGAAGAGATTATGAGAGATATTTGTGTAGTCACAATCATAGAGAAGTATCCCCTCGTCTAAACTACTACTAATTGTATTGTATCTAATGTTTCCAGCAACAGCTCCTTGAAAACGAGTATTATACCAAGAATTGGACATTACTGTACAATGAGATACGTTAAAGACTGTAGCACCCATTAAGAAAATACCAAATTGATTATGGTTAGCAGTAACATTATAGATTGAGGTATTGGTTGCTCCAAGACTGTAAACTCCTCCATATTCCTCATTGTAACTACATTTGGTGTTTTGAATTGTAGTCTCCATAGAATTGTCAAGACGAATACTACCAAAGTTATTATTGTCAAAGTTACAATTGTCAACTGTAACATTTTCACAACCAACCATAATTAAAGCAATGCTAGTATCTGCAATAGTCTCATCCTTAACTATTGTTCCATCACAAAATACAAGGATTAGCTGTCCATAAACATTTGCTGCCAAAGTAGCTTCCCCTAATCCATTTATGTAACCTAAAGGTTTACCATTGACTGTATTACCACCTACAGATAACCCATCATAAACCCCTTGACTACCTGCGAAGATCCCAAAACCATCTTTAGTGGCATTATTATCTAATATAGATGTAGATGTAGCATAGTTGTTATTTATACCATACCAGTCATTATCATATAGAGTATTGTTTGCAACTATGTTAGAATCTGAACTCGTAATTTTAATTCCGTCTCTGTTATTGTTATGTAAATAATTATTTTCAAAAGAGTTCAGGCTTCCAGACAAAACGTAAATTCCATTATAGTTGTTTAGATAACATTCATTATGTGTAACTGAACTAAGCATTGAATTAGAAAGGTAAATACCTTCTCTACCATTGCTATAACACTTATTGTAAGTTATATTGTTGTAATTGCTGTTCTCAGCCACGTATAACCCGTTATATGAATTTGAGTATAATATGTTGTCAACAAAGGTACAATGTGAGCTTGTCCACGTGCTAATGCCATAATCACCACCAAAACAAGTGTTATTCTCAAGGTAAGCATAGTCTGAAACTTGCAGATATATACCCTCTCCACTGTTTTGACAAATGTTATCGGTAATATTAGTATAATCAGCATAATCTACTCTTATTCCTATATTATTTCCACTTACTATGTTATTACTAATTTCGACAGAGTTTGATGGAGCCATCTCGATCCAGATACCTTTATTTGATCCTACGAGGTAACAATCTCTTATAGTGAAGTTAACTGTTGTCCCAGTAATATATATGGCATTAGAATCTCCTGTAATTATACTCAGTCCTTCAATAACATAAGGTGTGCTTGCTGACCCGTCTCCATCAGAAGCATTTCCTGCAAGATCTGAATCATTTGTTATGTAAAGGGGATCACTTGTTGTATAGTTTAAACGCCTGAAATTCTCCTGTGGAACCTGTTGAGTCGAACTAACACTTACCATTGAGAAAGTAGTTGTTAGTAGTATAATAAGAGAAAAAATTCCTAGCATATTGTTTCTTTTTATTCTTTTATTCATCTAATCACAAGAAAGTATTAGGTAGACTGTCATATAAAACATTTACTGGAAACATTACAATTTCAATGTCGGCATTAAATCCCTAGTAACTTTCTAAAATCTATATCCTTGTAACTCATTATGTTTATCAGACTAGAAATATTCTCTTTATCTAAAGAACTACCTGAATATTTCTTCAAGAGCTTATCTACTTCTTC
>JAAFKI010000096.1 GCA_021399345.1 Candidatus Heimdallarchaeota archaeon | reverse complement strand
TTTAATTCTATGAAATCACTCTTAATACCTACTTCTTCTTCAGTTTCTCTAAGAACAGTTTCAGCAAGAGTTTCATCTGATTCTTCATACCTTCCTCCAGGAAAGGCAATCTGTCCTTGATGATGTTTTAGGTTTTCTGTTCTCTTTGTAAGAAGAATTCTATTGCTATCAGAGTAAATCGGGATGAGAACTGCGGCCAATTTAAGGTGAGGTTTGTGAGAGACTGGACTTTTTACTGATTCCAGTTTATTTTCTAAACCACTTAGCAGTTCCATACTGATAGAGAAAAAGAATATTATTTAATTCTTCTGAAGATTCATTCAATTGAGTAATTCAATTTTTCTTTCAACTAATCTTCTTCCGTTGAATCATATTCTAATGAAAAGGTTCCCTTAATCCATTCGCTCATATCTCTTTCTTCCATCGACTTTGGTCTTGCACCCTCATCTGGTTTTTTTCTTCTTTTCTTCTTCATTTTTGAAGAAAGATCTTTTTCTGATACGAATTTTCCTTTTTCAAATTCCAATTCTACTACAGTTTTGTAAGCAGTAGATCGCTGAAAACCCATATGAACATACATCTCACGGATGAAGTCTTTCGCAATAATTATTTTTCCTGAAAAGTCTAGTTTGATGTTTAAATCTTGGTAATGTAACCGTAAACTCTGTTCGCGGATGATAGGTTTCACTCCATTTATTTCAGGTTCCTCTTCTGCGTTAACTTCCATATCAACTAGTGTAAGATAGCCTCCAGCAACAGTAAAGTAGAGAACATGTCCTCTCCAGCAAGCAGTAGTTGCAGCTCTTGGGAATAACCCATAATCAAATGGTGAAAATAATTCTCCTTCTGAAATTCCAGATAAAGAATATACTTCAGTGTTAAAGAGAAAAGAGTCTGCTATTTGTCCAGTCATAGGTATCAGTTAATTTTACATTATACACATAAAAAAAGTTGTGGAAAGAAAATGAAAGAAAAAATACTAATCAGGTATAATTCAGCTTCTGGTTTTGATTTATACAGGAGGACTGGAAAGAGGAAATAAATCCACTGAACCTGTAGATCCTGGTATTGCATAAGCAGCAGGATAGCCAGTGTAATGAATCCAATAATTACCTTGGCTCAGGTTTTCATCATACCACAAATTATTACTCCCCAAATCATCTCTTACTGAACTATCATCCATGAAAGAATTATGATGTATTATAGAATTTAATGTCTTCTCAAACTCGAGTATCATGTCATAAGCTTTCTCGAAATAACAAAATGTAATTGTTATATTTTGACAAGAATCAATGTAAATCTTCCAGAAATTTGAGAAGAAGCTATTATTGAATCTTATTAATGAACAATTCCATATCTTAATCATGAAATCTTGATTAAAACCGGTATAATTCGCATTTTCGAATGAAATGTTTGTACATTGAACTAGAACCATAGCCCCTGTATAACTCGTATTCTCAAATGAAATATTGATACATTTAATGAGAGTGAATTGTACAATCTCTAATTCTAGAAATATCCTATTAGATTTATGTGTTAAGCAAATCAAAGGTTTATCATTAATTGTGTTGTTCTCGAAAATCGATTCTTGTAGGTCATCAAAGTCCATGTAATCATCAAAATAAATCCCTCCTCCATATTCTGAAAATTGATTATTACTAATGTTAAGTTTTGCTTCATAATTATTATATTCCCATTTTAATCTGCCAACTTCTATTCCACACCTTATAAACTGATTATGGGAAACATTTAATGAACAAAAAACTATATTTAAACCACCTGAGCTTCCTTCAATTGTATTTTGAAATATTGAACCTGATATTACATCCCCTACGTTTATTCCATCAGTAAACTGACCAAGTATATTATTATTAAAGATTAAAATTTCATCGGTATGACTAATATGTAAACCTAACTGTGTACTGCTAATCTGACAATTTTCAATAATGATATTCTTTACTTCTTCTACTTTAATACCCAATTGAGTTGCGTGAAAACTTGAGTTTACTATTCGACAATAAGGGCTCGCAATGTTCTCCAAGATTAGTGCCCCCCAATCTGCTCTTATGTCACAGTTTCTAATTTCGAAACAAACTGAAACATCCTTGATTTCTAAGCCATAACTGCTCCATGTATTAAGGTTTAAGTCCTCTATGATGAATGGATTGTCTGACGAACCATCTCCTGGAAATCTAGAAAAATCTCCATTACTATAGATTCTTACTCTCGCGCCTATAAACAATTGATAAATCATCCCTGCAGTAATACCTGCGATCACCAAGGGACCTACTACTATCAGAAACTTAGTAATGGCCTTCAATTAAACATCTCAATATATCGATACTTTAATATATTAATAAGTTTTTCGTAGAAAAATAGTAAAAAAGAAGAAATTAGAAAGTAGCTTTGATTTCTTCATCAAGTTTGCTAACTTTCTCTTCTATGCCCTCAATTAATCCTTCAAGTTCTGCATACATCTTATCAGCATATTCTGCATCCTTATTCTTGATCCAACCCAAGTTGATTTCAACATTATGCATAGCACTTTTAAGACCAGTTAAGGCACAAAGAGCACCTACACCTATATCAGAGAGAGCTTG
>JAAFKI010000095.1 GCA_021399345.1 Candidatus Heimdallarchaeota archaeon | reverse complement strand
TTATCTAAGAGAAGTAAATACAAGCTTAACTCCGATGGAAATAAGTTTTGGAATGAATGAAATCATCCACAAAGAAACAGGAGTCTCTGATCCTTTAAGGACAATAAAAGAAGAATCAAATCTGAAAGCTCTGGAATTGTTAGATAAATCTAAAACTATTATTAAAAATAGTGAAAATCCTTTATTCGATGCAATCAAAATCTCTATCGCTGGGAATATAATTGACTATGGGATGAAATCAGAATACAACCTCTCTAAGACTTTGGAAGAAGTGATGGGGAAGACTCCATTTATTGATGATTCGAGTCTTTTGAAAGAGAGATTATCACAAGCTAAAACTGTCACATTTTTAGCTGATAACGCAGGAGAGATTGTGTTTGACAAATTATTGATTCAACAAATAAATGAGTTGTTTAAGATTGACAAAATCTATCTTCTTGTAAAGAACTACCCATTCATGAATGATGTAACTTTGGAAGATGTCAAGGATTTGGGTTTTGAAGATCTAAAGAATGTTGAAATCTGCACCCTAGAAAATTCTACAAAAGTTGATTATACAGAGGAAATCTTACCATATATTAGAAAAGCTGATGTGATAATCTCTAAAGGACAAGGGAATTTTGAAGTATTATATGGCAAACATTTAGGGCTATTCTTCCTATTTATAGTAAAATGTGAATTAATTGGAGAAATTTTGTCAGCTAAAAAAAGCGATGTAATCATCTCTCACGAATAATTAATGAATGAAGCTCAGAAATAAAACATTCTCATTCTCTATACATTACCGACCCGCATTTGGGGCAGGGTACCTTAGTACAAGGAGTACCTCTCTCGTGCGGAACCATGTGTCCACAAGAGGAACATTTACACCCTCCACCAGGTCCTAAACCTGTTCTTCCGACTTGTTGTGGTTTTCCTGAAGAAGGTTTTTCATTGTTGAAATTAGAACTCACACTTTTCACCTCAATTTGTCTCTTCCAAATAACTGATTAGACTTTGTGAGTGTTCTATTAAAAAACTAACTGTCGACCAATGCTTTATCACATATGTATTTAGTTGAATCTTCTCTTCAATATCGATGAAATCGATGCTAAGGTAATTATAATCAGAAGATTGACTATTATCGACACACTCCCGCTTCTAGTTGTTTCAACCACTTCTACATTCACACAGTCAGTAGCAATATTGTTTGATACATCGGTTAAGATTAAGCAATAGTTATACCTTCCTAAAATCAAAGAATCTAATGAGAAGCGCAACAGCGTGTATGCATCCCAAGTACCTGAATCGATAGCTATACCATCTCTCAGTAACTCGTAACTTTTAGGATGTACATCAACAGCTGTCCATTCAACATATTGTCCAGTAGCTGATTCTTCAATAATTATGTCAACAGGTGAATTGACTACAGGAGCTGCTAAATCTCGAATCTGAACCAAAACTGTGTCATTAGTACATTGCCCATAATCATCATAGACATAGATTGAAAATTCATAATCACCAGTAGGATAATAACCAAGACTATGATATATTGGGGTTTGAGATGTCCAAACACCTAT
>JAAFKI010000007.1 GCA_021399345.1 Candidatus Heimdallarchaeota archaeon | reverse complement strand
TGTTCATCTTTACAAATATGAACATCTACAAACTCGCATAATCCTCTTGAATCAACATTAATTTTCATTGTTGGTGGAATTAAAGCCATCCTTCTTTTTCCACAACTGTTACATTGATAATTTATTGTATCTTTGTGTAAATCTGCATAAACACTCATCTGCAACCCCTTCCAGATATATAAAAAAAATATCGGAATATTTTAACTCTTTCTTTATAGGTTGAAAGAACTAAAAAGAAAAAAAGTAAAAACTAACCACTGATAGTGTGGTTGTTTATTGCCAGAGTTGAACTTTCTAACGGGAATGGTAAATCTATCATATCTGAGCCAATCTGATCTAAATCGTTTAATGACTTGAAGAAATTACCAGCAATACTAACAGGTTTAATAGGATGAACAATTTCACCTTTCTTTACCAAATAAGCGTTAGTAGCAGTAACCGAAAAATCTCCTGTGATCATGTTGCTGTGTCCCATACCCATTGGGAAACCTTCAATGTAAATTGCTTCATCATATCCTGAAATTATCTCTTCTAGATTCTTTTGACCAGGTTGTATCACCAATTTATTAGGTCCTATATTTGGCAAACTCTCATATTGAGTTGGTTCAGCTCTATTTGCATTTCCTGTACTGCCTGTACCGAAAATAGGTCCATAGAAATTATCAAATAAGAAACCTTTCAGCACTCCGTCTTTTATGATTTCAGTCTTTCTAATGTTTGTTCCTTCAGCATCAACTGCTGAGCAAGCAATTTTCTTTGGGTTAGTACCATCATCATAAAGTTGGAAATCTTTGCTAGCTATTTGTTCATTAAGTTTGTTCATAAGAGGATTCCTTTTCTCAACTACTGTTCCTCCGTTAAGTCCAACAGTAAAGGTTGTACTCAATAGCATAGACGCAGAGACAGGTTCCCAAATTGTAGGTATTTTGACAGTTCCATCTAAAGGACTGGATCCTAAATGTTTGAAAGCTTTTTCAATACCATAAGTACCTATACCAGATAAGTCTTGAATAGTTCTACCAACTTTGAAATCGAAAGCTGTTGAGCGTTCACCTTGTCCCATAGTTACAGCATAGATTGTTCCATAGTGAGCAGTATGCATAGATGAGACTAAACACCCTTCTGTAGTAGCTACTGCAAAACCACCCCATCCAGTTCCTACCTCAAGATCAGCACCAACTAAACGTTGGTCATCTATGTCACATTCTTTGACTAGATTTGCCATTTGACCTATAAGAGTTTCAGTTTCAAGGTTTACAATTTCAGGGTCAAGAATACCTTCTTTTCCTGGTTTACTCTCAGCGACAAAACCAGAGAATCGAGTGTCTTCTGGACTGTTCTTTGCGATTTTATATGCATTTTCAATTGAAGACTTAAGCGATTCTGGAGCAAAGCCAGCACAAGTAGCAAAGCCAACTTGTTTGCCAACAGCAACTCTAATGCCTACTCCTTGAACCATACCATCTCGGCATTCAGTTTTACCTTTGGAATATTTGATTTCGGTTAAAGAATTCTTGATAATATATGCTTCAGCTGTTGGAACATTGAGATCTTTTGAATATTTCAAAACTTCATCAGCTACTTCTAAAAGTTCAGAACGTATTTTTTCTAAAACCATTTTATTCGCCTCCAACTAAAACTTCGTCCACAATCAGACTAGGTCCTCCTAATCCGACTGGGAGCGGAAATTGACCACCTTTACCACATCCTCCGAAGTAACTTGTAAAGATTTCCATTTCATTTGTAACACCACTAATCTGTTGAATGAATTCCAAAATTTGTCCGGAAAGTGCAGCATCTTTGATTGGTTTTGTAATCTCACCATTTTCTATTAGATATCCTCTACTGCATTTGAACAGAAAATTTCCATCTAGACCAGCTTGACCACCAGATGTTCCAGCTGTGTATATACCTTCTCCCACTTGTTCAACAGCTTCATCAAAGCTGATGTTACCTGGTTTGAAATAAGTATTCTTCATTCTTGGAATTGGTGGGAACATGAAAGTTATTGCTCTCGAGTTTCCGGTAGGTTCTGTATTCATTTTATTTGCAGTACTTCTATCATGAAGATATCCTAGAAGCATTCCTTTATCCATTAAAACTGATTTTCCAGTTTTTACACCTTGATCATCATATGGCAAGAAGAAACCACCATGTTCTGTTATACCTTCATCAATTATTGTAGCATGTTCACTTCCTAGTTGTTCTCCAACTCTATCAGAAATCGGAGACATACCTGTTATAACAAAATCTGATTCTGATAAGTGTCCAAAGCTCTCATGAGCTAATACTCCTGCCATTCTAGGTCCGACTAGTGCTCTATGTTTTCCAGGAGGTGCAGCCACAGCTTCCAATTGTTCTTTACACCATTTTCCTGCGTTAGTTCCAAGCGTTTCTGGTTGATATTTTTCATTGTCAAAATATTCCATTCCTTGAGATTGACCTATCCCATCTGAACCGCGTGCTTGAGTTGTTTCTGTCATAGCAACTGCTAACAAACGAATATCAAACAAAAGAGGTGTCCAATAAATCTCGGATTGTTCTGAATTTACAAAGAGTTTATCTCCCCAAAGTTCTCCCCACAAACCTGTTGTGGATTGAGCATCAACTTGGTCTTTGACCGCAGAAACTCCACGTTTCAGCATATCTAGTTTTTCATCAAATTCAACATCCTTGGGATGAATTTTAACTTTTTTAACAATTGAATCCTTTACAGAGGAGCGATCGTCATAATTGTGCTTAAATGTTAAGAGCGGTTCAGTAGCTTTAGCTATTCC
>JAAFKI010000094.1 GCA_021399345.1 Candidatus Heimdallarchaeota archaeon | reverse complement strand
TAATTGAGAGATTGGGAATCAGACAAGTTTAAAAACAAGCCCAGTTTTTTCCCTTAACTTTTATTCTTTAAATTCTTTAACAATTATCTTTATTAAGTTTTAACACTTCTTTAGTCAGTATGTTAAAGAACAAATCTTCCTTCTCAATTTTTGCTGGTTTTACTCTAGCAGTAGCGGGAGGGTTGTTTTTTAACCTTGGAGGATTAGCAGCTGGAAGTGCTGCAACTTTTTTGCAATCCTTATCTAGTTATATTCCATGGATTTTCCTCATCTATCCATTGTTATTGACAGTTAGAGGGGATATCAACGGTGTTCTAACAGGAAAGCTTGGTTCTGCATTACATCTAGGAACTTTGAAACCAACTTGGAGAAATAATACAAACAGATTTGTACATCTTATAATGCTTATTCTAATCTTAACAATATTTGACTCTGTTCTGATAAGCATCATAACATCTATACTTGGATTTCTTTTAAAATTAAATTTATTACCTGTAGATGTTTTGAAAATTTTTGCTATAACTCTTACAACATTTACTCTTACAGCTGTTATATCCTTGTCTATAACTTTCGTTCTAACCTTCTTTATCTATAGAAAAAAGGGTGATCCTGATGTATTTGCTTATCCAATAACTTCATCTATAAATGATATACTCATAACACTTATTTTTGTAGCAATTTGTTGGTTGTATAGGCCTTGGAATCCTGTAGTGAAACTTCATTATTATCTCGGAATCCCAACGGTTATTTTTGTTATAGCTGTATTTGTGTTTTTGATAATAAAATTTAGAAAAGAAGAGTATATTAGAAAAGGAATTGTGCAAACCTTACCAGTACTTACAATTACAAGTTTAATCGCTGCAGGTACTGGTTCAGTTCTTACCTCCTTTCCAGATATATTAAACTCTGTTCCAGTACTTATTGTCTTCTATCCTGCGATAATCAGTATTGTGGGTAGCCAAAGTTCAATTTTAGCTAATACCAGTACGACCAAACTACATTTAGGAACTATGACGCCATCCTTTAAATCACTTAAGAATAAAGAATTATCAATTAATTTCTTTGGAATAACAACAGCCGCTTTAATCGTAGTAGCAGTAATGAGTCTTCTAGGAACAGCAATGTTTCCCAAAGGAATGACCATAGGATTGTATGGTTTAATATTAGTATTATTACTTCTAACCAATTTTCTATCATTTCTCTTAGTAGGCCTTATTGCTTTATCTGCTACATTCATTACTTTTCGATTAGGTTTAGATCCGGATAATCTAGTTAACCCACTCTTAAGCTCTAGTGCAGATCTTATAACAACTACAATTTTGGTTCTTTTCTTCATTCTACTATTCTAGTAAGAATGAAATGGTCTACTCCCTTGTCTCTTTAACGATCCAGTTAGAATATTCTTGCGAATAATTATCAATTTTTATAGAAGTTATTTGAGGAAGCTCATAGGAATGTAGCTCTTCTAGTCTTTTCTTGATTTTCTCAAATCTATTTTGAGTTGATCTAATAATTATTAAAAATTCTTCTGATTCTTCTAGCTGTCCATTCCAAGTATAAATACTCACTATGGGGAAAAATTGTACGCTAGCAGATAATTTCTCTTCATTCATGATATGAGCTATAGATCTAGCTTCTTTCTCTGTAAGAACAGTGGTTTGTACTTGAATCAAATTATCTTTCATCAAACATAAATATTCACTAGTATTTTTAATAGTTCTCCTCCAAAAAATTGTAGTTACTTCTTCATTTTCTCAATAAAAATAGCTTTTTTCTCTTTATTCACAAGAATTGAACCCTCAACTAGCTCTGAAATAAGGCTTAGTTCCTCAGGTGACAAATCGAGATTTTTCAAATTATTTAGAAAGAAAAACAATTTACTGACTTGCTCTGGAAAATTCTCAAAAAAATATACTACTGTTGTATAATCAAGGAAATTCCCCATTATACTCATAATTTGCTGTACTTCCTTTTTATTTTCCTTTATTTGAGGTTTTAAGATTGTATAATATTCATGAATAAGGAAACTAACAAAATTATAATAATCTCCTCCATAAGGAAATCTTTTTTCTAACATTGATTTAGCAAAATAAAGATAAGCATTGATATAAAACTCGATTTTTAGTATTATTGTTATTTTATTGTCAAACCTTGGTGAATATTGAGGTAAATTCGCTGTAAAATTATTAACAAAACTTAATACTTCTTCTAAATCTGCTTGTGAATAGCTAGAAATATTTTCTTTATTGAAATTGGGAAACATAAATTGAGGTATTCTAGATAGTGTAAAAAGTATGTTTCTTTCATCTGTCTTCTTATTGTCTGTCATGTATTTTGCAGTAATTGTAAGAATTAACAGTCTCTCTATTGGATCTGGAAGTTTTTTCTTAATATTCCTCTCATTTCGAGATGTAGGGGAGTCAATTACAATTGAATCATACTTACCAGATTCGATTTCATCTTCGATTTGATTACTTAGGAGATTCAAAAATTCATGCATTGGAGCATACGTTTGAATTCGATCATCTGGATTATATCTTTTCATTTTTCAGCACTTATCGAAATTGTTTTACAAGTTCAAGGAATTGACCAATCATTTCAGAATAATGAAGTTCTCCTTTGTCCAACATCCATTGATAGATATCGTTTATTTTATTTAGTGAACTTTTCAGATCAGAACCTATACCTATTGATGAAATCTTATAAGATAATTGGAAAAATTGAGCCATTTTAACTCTTATTTTATCATCATATCTCTCGAAAATATCTATAATTCTATCAATTTCTGTAGGTATATCAATCTGTTCAAGCTGAGAAGAACCTTTTCCTTTTGGACCACCTAAATACCCAGTTAGCCCTAGTAATCTTGCAGAATGAAACTGTAATAATGCTGGTAAATATATGAAAATAGTTACAGCTTCCTCATATTCTAAATTCTGGTCTAAGAAATATTGTTTTGCTTTTTCGAAGGATTTGTAGGAATCTGAAGGATTTCCTGTAGATTGATACAATCCTGCCATTAGTCTTTTGATTTTTGCTGTTAATTCTAAATGCTCAATACTCTCTGCAGTCAGTATTAGCCTTTCGCCTTTTTCAACTGCTTCTTCTGGAGTAATTCTCTCTGAACGAAGTTCCAGCTCTACTCTTTGTGTATTAAAGATTAATGGATGAAAATCATCAGGCTGATATCGTTCCAAATATTCATCCATCAAATCAATCGTTTCTTCTGGTTCAGAAACAAATTGAGATAATATTATCTTCTTTTCAAAAGCTGATCTCTCGAAAGGAGAATCTTGAAAATATTTGAATGCTTCATCTACACTAGTGTATGCTTTGAGAACATCACCTTCTTCAGCATCGATCTGAGCTTCCAAAACTTGAAGTTCATAGAAATAAGGATCATTACCCATGGTTTTTGCTTTTTTCTTTAAAAAGTGCACAATTTCTCTTGCATCTTCTAACTGATGATAAACGATTTTAAGTTGAGCTTTCGTTTGCCAGAATCTAAAAAAGATTTGTGGATTTTCTTCAGATATTTGTTCTTCTTCTAATTCTTCCAACCATACTTTTCCTCTTTCATAATCACCATATGCAAAAAGAGTTGCTGCTAGTTCTAATATTACCAAATAATACTCTTCAATTAAGATTCTCTCTTTAGTCTGTTCAGCTAATTCTTCCAAAATATCGATAGCTTCAGCTTTAGATCCTAGAAGAGCACAACATCTAGCAATCTTTATTTCAACATCTCTAAGTTGATCTTCCTTACCTGACAAATAAAGTACATCTCGAGCTTTAAGATACCAACGATAAGCATCTAGAAATTTAAATTGTGAAAACAACTCATCGCCTTTATCTTTTTCAGAGCTCATAAGAATTTACCTTATTTATTACTAGTGAAAATGATATTTAAACATTTAAAAAGATGTTTTTATCTCTAAAAAGGTTAGTTTTCGAATAAGATATAAGAGCGGATAAGTAAATAGAAACTGATGAGTGAGTATTCTGAATACATGAAACAAGCTAGAAAAGAAGTAGAGCTTTGTTTGGATATTTGGAAGAATCTTTTTGCTGAGAATTACTCAGAAACTATAGAATATGCCTACAGTAAGGGTTCTGCAACAAGAAAATGGGAGAGTTTTATCGATTACGTACCTATTTTAAGTGATGTAGATATTCACATTAAAGCTAAAGATTTTTCGAATTTCTTTGTAGATGAATCTTCATTTTATGAATCAGTAAATCTTTCAGAAATGTACGAAACAAGATATCTTGAGAAGAATCCAAAGTACTTCCATATACCAAGAACTCAGATAGTTAAACTGAATAAAATGATAGATGAACCTGATTTCATTCATCCGAGAGAGAATGAAATAACTCCACTCATTGGAAAACCTGTTTTAATGGAAAATCCTTCTGATGAAATAATCAAGAAAGTTGACTTACAAAGCCTACTAGATTTAGAAGAATTTTTACCTACACTACCCCTGTCAATGATTGACAGAACAGGATTAGATCTTTGGACAATGGTAAGAAGAATGAATTGGAGAATCTCTCCAGCTCCTATAAGATTACTAAGTCAAAATCATGATAAACCTCTTGATCTTTGGGGACTAAATAGAACAAAGATAGCAGAAGAGCTAGAGAAACAAGAATTTTATCTGATTGCTGAAAGCTATAAAGACTATTATTATGAAGGTTGGATAACTTTTATGGAAGATTTTACTAACTCACAATCACTTAGAAGACTCATTTCTTCAGGATTCGAAGTAATGAAATTGTGTTTAGAAGAAGCAAGAAAGTTGGTTTAGATAAAGCTATTTCCCTTTCTTCATCGGTTCTATTTGTAAAAATTCAATCATATCTAAGATTGATCTAAATTCTTTGGTTTCAAAAACATCTCCATGTTTCTCTTTTTCATATCCAAAAATGAATTTAGCTTCATCTAGTTCTTCAAAGTAATATTTCAAATGTCTAAATTTTTCATTACTATCTTTAACTAGAATTCCTTTAACTTTCATTCTTTTGAAACCCTTTTGTATCTTAAATATGTGATCTTCTGTTGCTAGAATATTTTTTAACCAATGAGCTTTTTTACCTCTTGCAATATAGAAAGTTAATTTTTCTGTATAGAACTTAAGAGCTAAAACTGGTGTAGTTCTTCTTTTCCCTGTTATCCTTCCTTTTGTATGAACTAGAACTATTGTTTTACCTATTCCAAATAGAGGAAGAAAGTAAATTCGATATAGGAAAATAACAACTCCATTCATTATTTTATTGAATCTATGAAAACTCTTAGTTCTTTCTTTATGTCTAGCAACAATAGATTTCTCCCCAAGTTTAAATTTCTCTGACAACTAGTTCTCCTCACTTAATTATTCGTTTAATTATTCCTTCTAGATTTTTCACAAAGACTTACTCAAAAACACTTCTAGGAATTCCTACTACTAAAGTTGTTCTTAACTATTAAACTGCTATTTTCCGAATAAGGCATAAGCGTGTATAAATAGCTGAGCAGCAAAGAGTGAATATTCTGGTAATATTCCAGTTTCTATTTTTCTCCACCTACTACTATGTATTTTTAGGTAGACTAATAAATATAACATATTCTTGTCAACAAAGTAGCTTTTGTTTTGTTACAATATGCATTTTTGTTTGTATTAACAATGAAAAAAAGATGAAGTAGAAAATAAAAGGTGATAGATTGATAGAAATAAAGAATCTTCATGTTACTGTTGAAGGAAAGGAGATACTGAGTAATATAAATATTACAATACCTAATGGAGAAGTTCATGCTCTCTTTGGTCCAAACGGTAGTGGTAAGACCACATTAATTATGACTATTATCGGTTACCCTCAATATAATGTTACTGATGGTGAAATAATATTTGAAGGAAGAAATTTGCTTGATTTAGAAATTGATGAAAGAGCTAGGTTGGGAATAGGTGTTGCTCAACAGAGACCACCTACAATTAAAGGTGTAAAATTAAGAACTATAATTGATTTCTACTCAAAAAACAACCCTGAAAAAGCTGATTATATTTCTACACAAGTAGAGAAATTTGAAATGCAAGATTTCATTGATAGAGAAATTAATGCTAATCTATCAGGTGGAGAGATAAAAAAATCAGAAATTTTCCAAATGGTTGTAGCTTCACCTAAGTTCTTAATACTTGATGAACCAGATTCAGGAATCGATCCTGTATTTTTAAGTAAAATTGGGGGGATGCTTACTGATATTTTAAAATCAAAGAAGAACCAAGATAAAATCACTACTAGAAAATCAGGATTAATCATTACGCATACAGGAGATATTTTAAATTATTTTAAGACGAATCTTGCTTATTTAATGATGGACGGTATGATTGGATGTACAGGGAATCCACAAGAGATGCTGGAGCAAATACAACAACATGGTTATGAATATTGTATAAACTGTAATAGAAGGAAAAGGGAGTTTCAATAAAATGAGTGATAATAGACATAAAAAGGAATTTCGAGCAAAACAAGAGCATTCTGACATTATAAATATAGAAGAAGAGGATATTCTTAGATTAAAAGAAGATAATAAACCTGAGATTCATTCTTTAGATGAAATAAAAGCAAAAGATATTAAAACTTTGGCAGAAGTAGGAATGGTCATGAACGAAAATAATCGTTCAGGAAGCTATTTATGTTATGGGCAGTGTGGTTTTGTTACCGCACAATTCATTGAGGGACTTGAGTGTATCCCAATAGAAGAAGCATTAGAAAAATATGAATGGTTGAAAGAAAAATATTGGTTCAAAGCAATAAGAAGTGACGAAAATAAGATTACTGAAGCCATTTCTAGTTCTATTCCAAGAGGGTTTTTCATAAGAGTAAAAAAGGGCTATAAAATAAAAAAACCATTCCAAGCTGCATTATTTATGACAGAAAATACGAGAGTACAAGGTCTTCACAACATTGTAATACTAGAAGAAGATGCGGAATTGACACTTCTTACAGGATGTACAAGTACAAATAGTATTAAGAAAGGTCTACACCTAGCTATTTCCGAGATATATATTGGAAAAAATGCAAAGCTTGTTAGTACAATGATTCATAGCTGGGGACCCCAATTTGATATTGGACCCAGAACTTATTCTATTGTTGAAGAGGGGGGAACGCTCATTAATACATATTGTTCGATCAATCCTCCAAGAAAGATTCAAATGCATCCATTCACGCATCTAAAAGGAGATAATGCTTCAGCAAAGTATGTGTCTATAATTTTGGGAACACCTAATACTTGTTGTAATATTGGAGGAACAATTATGATGACTGGGGATAACACTGGAGCAGAAATATGTGCTAGAGCTGTTTGCAAGGGAGGTAATATCGTTCAAACAGGTTTACTTATAGGGAAAGGGAAAAATTGTCGCGCGCATGTTGATTGCGCAGGACTTATGTTGAGCAATGAAGGTATGATAGAAGCAACCCCAGCTTTACGAGCACTTAATCCTGATGCTAGAATGAGTCATGAAGCTTCTATTGGACGAGTTGCTCCAGGAGAGTTGGTTTATTTAATGTCAAAAGGTTTCACAGAAGAAGAGGCATTGTCAACAATAATTAGAGGATTCATAGACCCTGGAATTGAAGGCATATCACCAGAACTAGATGCAGCTTTAACAGAAGTAGCAGAGATTTCGGGACACGGTGAAGGATGGGACATGATTCCTATTAGAAATAGATGAAAGATGCTAATAAATAAGAATAATAAAAGGTTGCTTTTCCAGTTTTCATTTGTTATCCTCTGTTTTTTTTCCTATATGTTTATCTTTCAGCGGATAAACTGCAGATCTAACACCCTCATTTCTGTGATGAGAGCTTGTTTTAGCTGACCATTTTCTTAAGAAACCTTCAATTTTTCGTATATCAAATGTTATTGCACTCTTTGGGCAAATTTCAACACACAAACCACAGTGAATGCAGGACGAATTGCTTTTTGTTAACATAAGACCATTATTACTCATCTTAATACAATGAACAGGACAGTGATTAATGCAACTATTGCATTTTTGACATTTACTAGAATCAAATTTAATCTTTGGATAAACAAATTTATGTATAAAACGCTCATTATAAATTATTTTAACGAAAATTCTTCTCTTAAGTGGAATATATGAAAATGATTTAGATACATCTCTTATTTCACTGTAGTAAGTCTTTCTTAGATGTGCTATTCTTTCACAAAAATCATTTATTATTGGTAATACTTCGTTATTTGGTTTTCCCTCATTAATTTTTATACTTAATAATCTATTAAAAGAATGAGCTGAATCTATTTTCATACCTGCGACCAAAACACGTTTCTTTTTTCTCAGACATCTTGCAGCGTCTTGAAGTGCAATACCTGAAGACACACCTCCATAAGTTACAAAAACAGATGCAATTTTGCTCCATCCGTTACGGGATTTTGGTAGATTCTTAATAACATCTAATATATTATAGTGCATGCGATCGGCATATACTGGACCACCTATGCAAAGTAAATCATGTTCTTCTATGTTTTGTTCTAAAAATTTCTTAAAATTACGAGTAGTAAATAACTCTAAATTGCCTGTTATATCTATAAACTGAACTTTTATTTTTTTTTCTACTAACTTCTGTTCTATCATTTTAGATACTTTGTATGTGTTCCCAGTTGGGGAAAAAGATAATAATGCAACATTCACCTCTTTGTTTCCTCCATAGAAAAAAAATCCCATCTTTTCTCATACTTATTCTTTATTACTTATTAGTTTTTTAGCTGTTTTTTTAAATAATTGATGTTTATTGTCAGATAAATTTCTTTTTCTACTCAAATAAATTACCTTTACTGCATCGAAACTAAACGTTCTATAGCTCTTCTTCCCTTTGAAGTTAGGATAAAGATTTGATTATCATTCTCAATAAAAGAGCAATTGTTGGAGAATGAGCACAAGTTACAAGAAAGTGATGATAAGCCTTTACTTGATGAACGATTATCTAGAAATGATTTTTGCTTATCAATATGTTGTTTTTTAAGGTATCCAACAGTTATAAAATGGTTAATTTTAGAATGTAACAAATCGATATCCATGTTTAACTTTGCTGCAAATTTTTGAACTGTTGTAATCCCTTCACTAATTGCACTTAACAATTCTAATAGCAATAATAACTCACCATTCTTTCATCGTTATGTTTAACTTTGTAGAGCTGATGTCTTTTTCTTTCTAGTGAATATAAGATCTCTATATTTTATAGTAAAGAACATAGGAATTGGTGATAGAAAGATAATCCATCGCAAACTAGCTAAAACAGTCCAATTTTCATAATCCTCTAATCCCAATGCATAAGCGTTGAAAATATCAGTTATTAGAATCAAAATGAATAGGAGTATGAATCCTAATGCAAGTATAGTACCAACAGAAAGGTAGCCGTTGGCATTTTGATCTTTTTTAATCACAAAATAACCAACTAACCAGACCAGACTAACAATAAGAATAGCTAATCCAGTAAAAATCCCAGGGGGAAAGGGTATTGCATTAACCCAATGTTCTTCTAGTTCTTTTGAATCAGCATATATCTTAAAAGCACCTAATATAACTTCAGTTATAGCTACAACCAAAAAAATAAGACTACCTGCAAGTAATGAAGTTTTCATATTGTTTGAAGTATTTTTTAACATTTCCATTTTTATCACCTATAATCCAAGATTCATAAGAGACCCTAATTGAAAAACTACTAAAGCGAACAACCAAGCAATCACAGTACTATATACAACTGCGAAGATCGTCCATCGCCAACTACCAGTCTCTTTTCTCATTACACCTATAACAGCAGCACAAGGCACATAAAGTAGTGTAAAGACCATTAAACTCAAGGAATTCAAGGGGTAGAAACCTTCATCAGCCAAAATGGCATCTTTAATTCCTTCTTCACTTCCACCACCACCAACAATAGTTCCTAGTGCACCTACTACTAGTTCCTTAGCTACAAAGCCAACAATCAGAGCAACAACAATCCTCCAGTCAAATCCAAGAGGTCTGAAAATTGGTTCAAAGAATGTACCAACAGCTGCAAGCCAAGTATCAGGTCCACCATATTCTACACCACCAAAAGGCATAGCAGCCAAAAACCATACAAACATAACACCTATCAAAATTATCGTTCCTGCTTTCTTTAGGTACATCTTTCCTTTATCCCACATCGCAACTGTAGCAGATCTTAGTTTTGGTGTGTGATATGGAGGTAATTCCATAATGAATGGAGCAGATTTACCTTTGAAAAATGTCTTTCTTAAAAGAATAGCAGTAAAAATTGCAACTACAATTCCAAGAATATATAGTGCGAAAATAACTGTTCCTGCTGCTGCCCCGAAGAATAATCCAGCAAACAAGATAAAAACAGGCATTCTTGCTCCGCAAGACATGAAGGGATTTATCAGTATTGTAATCATCCTATCTTTGTTATTCTTTAAGGATCTAGTACTCATGATAGCCGGTACATTGCATCCAAAACCTAAAAGCATTGGAATGAATGAATGACCATGTAAACCAAACTTAACCATGATTTTATCCATAACAAATGCTGCGCGAGCTAGATAGCCTGAATCTTCAAGAACCGATAATATGAAGAACATTGCGAAAATTGGTGGTACAAAAATCAGTACCGCTCCTAAACCTCCAACTATACCATCGCCCAATAAAGAACCTAACCATCCTATATTGATATTATCTACTAGAAGTCCTGCTAGCCAGCCAAAAAGCATATCAATAAGTTCCATAAATGGTACAGAAATAGCAAAAACAAATTGAAATGCTCCCCACATAACTATGAGAAAGATTGGTATTCCAAGCCATTTGTGGGTGACAACTTTGTCAACTAAATCAGAGCGAGTTAATTTTTCTTCACCCCTCTTCAAGGCTTTTGAGGTAACATTGGTAATGAATTCATATTTTGTATCAATAATTTCAGCCTCATAATCTTCTCTACCAAAGGAAAGTAATTTCTCAATAATTGTTTTATTAACATTCCAATTTTTCAAAAATGTAAGAATCTCAGGATCGTTTTGGATAATCTGTATAGCTAACCATCTCGAATCAAAATCAGAGGGAATGGATGGTATTGACATTAGAATTTCTTGTACATTAGCAAGTACCTCTTCTATTTCCTTGGAATATGTAATTCTAATAGGCTTTTGTTCTTTTTGATAAATAGATTCAATTGTGTTTTCTAAATCATCAATTCCAATTCTTGAGGAAGCGATCATAGGAACAACAGGCACACCCATTTCTTTTGAGAGCTTGTTGACATCGATGGAGGAACTACTTTCTTCTAATAAATCCATCATATTTAAAGCAATAACCACATTAGCGCCCAATTCTCTTAGCATTGTTGTTAAATATAGATTCCTCTCTAAATTCGAAGCATCAATTATCTGTACAACAACATCCAGTTTTCCTTCAATAATGAAGCTTCTTGCAATTTTTTCATCTAAAGAATAAGCAGAAAGTGAGTATGTACCTGGAAGATCTGTAATTATAAGATTAAAACCATCACATCTTTTTTTACCTTCCTTCTTCTCAACAGTAACACCAGGCCAGTTTCCAATTTTCTGTCTTAAACCAGTTAAAGCATTAAAAAGAGTACTTTTACCAGTATTTGGGTTTCCAGCTAAAGCAACTTCAATTACACGTTTATCGTCAAGAGTCATTTCTTTAACTTTTTTTGTTTTAACGCTCATTTTTTCACCTTTAGTTTATTGGTTCAGTAAGTATTTTCATTGACATTCCCCTTCCTAAAGCAAAACGAGAATTTTCTAATGCAATAATAACAGGACCTAAGGAATTTTTAATAATTGATACTACTATTCCCTCACGAAGTCCCATCTCGCTAATACGATTTTGTAAATGATGACCACCTCTTAAAGAAACTATTCTTACTTTCTTGCCTTCAGGTACAAGACCAAGCGGAATAATAGATATTTCATTCATATGTTTATTCCTACATTAACTAATGCTCAACAACCACTTTATTGGCTTCTTCCTTCCGAAGGGACAAATTATACCCCTTAAACTTGTACTCTATAGGGTCACCAAGAGGGGCTTTACCTATTACTTCAATTAATGTACCCCTAGTCAATCCCATTTCCATGAGTCTACGTCTTAATTCACCAGAAACATCTATTGTTATTACTTTAGCAATATCACCAATTTCTAATTGATCTAATTTTGTTACTTTGTTAGACATTTTATCACTTCGGAGAATCGAAATAGTTTCGGTATACCGAAATTTTTGTAACACATAAAAAGATTTCGTTAGAGAGTGAATTATAACTCAAAATCATTTTGAAATTAACTACATAAAATTAATAAAATTAATAATAACAGCTTTGTAAAATGTAAGATTTAAAAGTAATTAAAACAATAAATTTTTTTAGATTTTCGATGTTAATAATTAAAATGTTTCTGATTACTGAAATTTAAATTCTGGAATCACATTTATCTTTTGTATTACTTTGATACTCTTACCCATTTCAATATTCTATTCCTACTAGGTATAAGCAATTCGTCACCTGGGGGATAACCAAAATCTGCAAAATCCGCAAATATCCAGTGACCACCCACCTGTTTTTTATACACGTGGTAAGTCTTTGTCGCTTAGTCTTTGGGAAGACATTAAAATAGACTAGAAATAACAGGAGAACTACAAACAAAGATTGGAGTTGGAAGCTTTATAAGGTGGTATTACATATTAGTATGTAATTTGGTGAAACAAAATGTCTACACTAAGAGTAGAAGAATATCTAGAAATAATTTATGCCATATGCTTGGAAAAGAAAGTTGCTAAGGTTAGCGATATAAAGAAAGCATTGGGTTTAAGTAGTCTTTCATCAGTCACTGAGATGGTTAAAAAACTAGATAAAGAGAAATTGGTGAATTATGAGAAGTATAGGGGAGTTACTCTAACTAAAGAGGGATTTAAACAAGCTAAAAAACTTGTGGAAACACATAAAAATATTGAAGATCTTTTCAAAATTATAAATATTGAAAGTACAATTGCAGGGAATGATGCATGTTTAGTTGAACATGTAATTTCCGATGAGACAGCAAAGGCTATAAAAAGAATTGTTACTTTTTTAAGTGCAGAAGAAAGCAAAGATATTCTAGAAAGGATCAATTCTTACTTTTTACAATTTAAGAAAACAAAGTGAAGCAAGCACTATTTGATTATTCTCTTAATTATTTCTTCTGAATTTTTCACAAACACTTCCTCAAACATGCTTCTGGGAATCCCTGCCCCAAGAGCTGTTTTCTCCCGCAAACTTTCACTTATGTAATCTCTAGGTTGATGAGCGTCTGTGTTCAAAATGAGTTTTGCACCAGCTTTCATAGCTAAATCAGCAACTAATCCATTTCCAAGTGAGTGTCCCCCTCTTGTAGTTATCTCCAAAAATACTTCATTATCTTTTGCTAGCTGAGCATCTTTGAATGTTAATATTCCAGGATGAGCTAAAATATCCACATCAGAGCATTTTAACGCTGCTCTGTTAGTTCCCTCAATAACTGGTTCTACAATAGTTTCACCATGGACTATTACTAAGAAATTTCTCTGTTTTGCTTTTTTTGCTAATTCTGATATTTGAGAAGTGAGAACATGAGTAATTTCTACACCTGGAAGGAAAGTGATATACTCTTCAAAATCATATCTAATATTATCTAGGCTATTCAAAACATGATCAATATTGGAAGAATCTACATGGTCTGTAATAGCGACTGCATCAAGACCTCTCACAATTAACCTTCTAAGATGTTCTGCTGGCATCAAAACTCCATCAGAAAGTAGAGTATGAGTATGAAAATCAGTCAATTTCATAGTTGGTTTATTGTATTATGATTATTTCAAATTTGTGCTAAAAAAAATAAAAAAGAAACTGGATTTTAGGAAAGCAATTCTTCAAGTTCATCTACTTTTGAACTCAAATAGCTAATTCCTTTATTCCAGAAATTTGGATCATCTAAATCTATACCTACTTCTTCAAGCATTTCAGCTGGTGTTTTTGAGCATCCAACGGATAGAAGTTTAGTAAATTTGGGAACGAATTCTTCTCCCTCTTCTAAATACATCTGATAGAGGGCTATAACTAGAAGATTAGACATATTGTAAGCATAAACATAGAAAGGTACATGGATGAAATGACTTACTACACTCCAGTAACTTGCATAATCTTCTTTTATGTTTGTCATAGAATTTCCAAACATCTTTTGCATTTCTTCAACAAAGATTTCTTTGTAATCAGTGCCTGTAGGTAATTTCTCTTTCATTAATTCATGAATCCTACTTTCAAAATGATAGAAAGCATTCTGCCTATGAGAAGTTGAAAAATTACCTTCAATGTGATTAGCTAATAAGGAGATTCTGTCTTCTTTCGCTAGGTCTTGTTTCATGAGATAATCGAAAGCAATCATTTCGTTGAAAACAGATGCTATTTCAGCCACTGTAAGAGAAGAATCTACGTTTGTAAATGTTTGAGTTTGTTGAATGTAATAATGGTGTATAGCGTGCCCTAATTCATGAGCTAATGTTAAGACAGACTCTATATCATTAGTGAAATTGACAAATACGAACGGATATTTCATTTGCTTTCCATAACTACAGAAAGCTCCTCCTTGTTTACCTTTCCTTGGAGTAACATCTATGTGTTTCCTCTTGTATACTTCATCAACAATTGTAGCAAATTCAGGGTTGAATTGTTTATTAGCTGTTTTTACAAGTTCGATTGCTTCTTCGTAAGTATATTTTTTATTTACTTCACCAACTGGAGCGTATAAATCTGACATTCTTAATTCTGATAAATCTAGAATCTTCTTCTTCAAATTGTAGTATTTTTCTACAATGTGATTACTTTCAGAAGTAACTTTTCCTAATGTTTCTACAGCTTTATCACTAACTTCATTCTCTACGTTCCTTAATGTAATTGGATTCACATAATTCCTTCGCTTATTTTCAATCCCCCAATCCTTCATCACATTATTGTAAACATGAGTAAAAGTGAGTTCATTTCTTTCAAATTCTGCAACTAAGGTCTTTAACGCTCTGTATCTAACATTCTTATCCTTGTTGTACATGAAAGCAAAAAGTTCTGATCCTGTGTAAGTCTTAGTTTCCCCTTCATATTCAAATTCATAAGTGAAACCACTTTCTATTTCATTATATAATTTTATGAAACCGCTCTTTCCAGTTATGTTCTTCATCAGAATTATCTGTTCTTCCTTTTCAGAAAGCTGATGAGGTTTTTGCTTTCTGTTGAATTCTAGATCATGTTTATAATTTTTTAATTCAGGAGATACTAAAAGTTCCTTATATTTCTCCTCAGGTATTGTATTAAGTTCAAGATGGAAGAATAGTGTTTGTTCATTGATTTTTGAATTATATTCTTGTACTTGAGAATAAAGATTCTTGAATTCATCATTGAGTGATGTAGTTGAATATAGTAAGGATGAAAACAAGTAAAGATAGAATTTCTTTTCATGAATATTTTCATGTTTTTTGAACCATTCTTCTAACTGTTCTGGCTTAAGATTAGGGTTGTTAATATTTCCTTTAACTATTTTATTAAAATCTTTAGCTAATATTTCGATATCTTTCATATCAGTTTTAATCTTAGGATCATTAACATCTGAATAAAGATCACATAAATCCCAGGTTATAATTTCTTTAGGCATATAAAATGATTGAAAATTTACTGTTTAAGAATTTTTGTAATTGGAAGGGTAGATTAAGAAACCCTAATTTGAACTAGTATAAGAATCTCCAGTTGTTTTAATAATTGAAATGCTGGCAACATGTTTAAATATTGTTTAGACGCAGCTTTAAGATGGATAAAATGAACAAAGGAAAAATATTTTTTTCTATAACTCTAATTCTGATATTTTTCTCAAGTTCTTTATTTATAGGAACATCAGCTTGTATTTGTGAACGTGACCCAAGACAAAAAATATTTAGTTTAGATTTAATGTCAATTTTCGAAAAGAATGATATAAACAATGAAATATCTATCTTAATTCAAAAAAAATTACCATCTATTGGGATAGGTGTTGGAATTCATGAAGTAACTCATTGGGGGAATGTATTCCCTAGAACAAGTCAGTACCCATTAATTGATTTTGACTATATTCCAACCTATGCAGAAGGAGGATTCGATTTATTTGCATATGAACATCTATTTGAGTTAGATTATTTCACACCAGGGATGGGTTTTTACTATCCTAAATTTGAAAAATATGACTCTATATTTTTCTCACAGTACATAAACCCATCATATGATACAAAAGCATGGTATTACTATAGTACTTTTGACCAAAATGAACGAACCTCATTCAGTTATGAGTTACAAGAAATTCTTTATGAGGATCTTCCCTCAATTCCAATCTATTATCCAAGAGAGCTAGTTTTTCTAAGCTTTGACGTCGCAGGATTTGATGAGAATCTTTTCTATTCAAGTGAAATTAGAGCTGATAAATGGTATGGATCAAGTGATGGTTGGTTTAATTATTCTCTTCCTGTTTCTTTCAAAGAATATAGTTATTTTACAAAAAATAACGGAAAAGATCGTCTATGGTTAAACAATGTTTATGGCTCCTTATTTAGAAGAGCACAGGAGACAAAATACTGGGAATCTTTCCTTGCTTCGAATTATAGTTATACTGAAATTGTTGATTGGAAATTCAATGTAACTGTTGAAATTAATCCTGAAGCGAAGTTTAGTGATGGAAGTTCTGTACTGGCAGAAGATGTAAAATACACATATGAGTTGCTTCTTTCACCTGAAGTAGGAGCAACAGATTATAATCTCTTAACGACAGTGTTTGCATCAAATGCATCTATAATAGTTGAAGATTCCACCACAGTTAAATTCTGTTTCGAAGATATTTCTAATTATCCTTTAAGCTACCTTTCTCATGGTATTATTGATAAAAGTTATCTAGAACCATTCATATCGAGTTATGGGTATAGCATTTTTGATGAGCAACCTTTCACTGGAAATGTTTCAGATGCTTTAGTTAGGTCTTGCGGTCCCTTCAAATTGGACTACATAAACAAAAATAATAATGAAACTCTTTTAATCCCTAATCCATACTGGTTGGAAGGTGAACTGTCTAGCAATTTGACTTTTATCAAAATGGAAGATCCAGAGGAGGCTTTTATTGATTTCTTAGATGGTAAAATAGATATTATGGATAATTTATACACAGAATACTTGTTAGTACAAATTCCTGATAATAATTCAATGTATCAAATAAGATTTGTTGATGTTCCAATCACTTATGAGTTAGCTGTTAATATGAAACATCCTGTTATTGGAACAGGAGAATTAACACCAGTTGGGACACCTGGAGGAGCTAAAGAAATGAGAAAAGCAATAAGTCATATAATTCCAAGAGAATACATAGTTTCTGAATTTTTGAAAGGATTAGGTGTACCAGCAAGTACGTACATCCCTAAAGCTTGCGTTGGATATAATAGTGATCTTCTTCCTTATGCATATGACTTTGATTTAGCTGTAGATTATACTGAATATGGGGGTTATGTATGTATGTGTACACCAACTCAAACTACACCTTCAGGGGATAGAACGGTTTTCCTTATTACACTCTTCTCATTGATCTCAGTATCTATTTTGTGTCAAACTAAATTAAAAAATAAAAAGTGAAAAATGTGAAAAGAAATATCCTTCTAATTACTATTGTTTTACTTATTCTCAGTCCTCTAATAATAAGTTCAAATGATCAGGAAGTTAATCCTACTTTCTCTCTCTATGTTCTCGCTTATGATTCTCCTATAAGATGTCCTGGATATTCACTCTATATTTATTCACAATTGGAAGAACTGGGGATTGACATTCTTGATTATGATAGTGCAGATTTTAGTGAGATAGCTATTAGGACCTGGGACTATCCTTTAATAGAATATGACTATATACCCTCTTACGAACAAGGAGGGTTTGATATTTGTATTCTTCAAAGCCAATGGAATCTTGATTGGAACCCACTTGGAAGGTTTAGTTCATGTCGTTATCCTCTTCATCGGAGGAATTTTTGCCAATTCTGGAATTTGACTTTTGTTAGTACTCTAACCCAATATGAAAGTTCCAGAGATTATGCTGATTTTGATAATTATTTATCAGCTCTACAGAATATCCTATTTGAAGAATTACCAGCTATTTCAATTTACTATAAAAGTGATATCTTTCTCTTAAATAAAAATATCAGTTCGTTTGATACATTCCTTTTTAGTCAAAATCAATTCAATCCAGAAACATGGGAAGACTCATTTGATGATGAGTTGATTTACATCCATCCGTTCAATGAAACTGGTACAGAACAGTATTTAGGTGTACCTAATAATTTCATTTTCCCAATTTCTTATATAGATGGAAAGTGGATAAAAAGTGTCTACGGATCTCTGTTTAAAAGAGATTCAATTTCTTATGAGTATATTCCTTATTTAGCTCAAGATTTTACTATTTGTTCAAGTGGTTATAACATAACAATTAATCTTCGTTCTGACATAAAGTTCAGTAATGGAGATAATTTAACTGCTGAAGATGTAAAATACACTTACGATTTGCTAAAAACACCCGCACTACGATCAACAGCATATTCTAATCCCTATAGTTCGATGATAACTAATGTGACAGTTGTTGATTCAAACACATTGATTTTTGAACTTGAACATCCTTTTGCAAGTGTTTTAAATCCCCATACGAGTCTTATTATTAATAGTTCTTTCGAGCTTCTCAATTTTGGTATCATTGAAAAATCTCTAGTAGAACCTCTTGTCAGTACATATGGATATGATATTTTTAGACAACAACCTTACTCTACTAATATTAGCAATGAATTACTGACCTCTTGTGGTCCCTATAGAATATCAGAGTTTAACTTAGAGAATCTAACCTATGAGTTAGTTCCAAACGAGTACTGGTTTGGTGATGAACCTAAAATAAATAAAATCCAAATTAAACATGTAGCAGGAAAAGATGGAGGTTACATTGCAGTTCAAAATGGTTTTGCTGATGTTGCTGATAAGAACTATTTCTTTCATCCTCTGGATGTTGGTGGTCAAGCAAAAACTTCAATTGTTTCAGCTTTAAAAACCGAGGATTGGTACATAAATATGTTGCATCCTTATCTAGGAAAAGGTGAACTAACTCCTGTAGGAACTCCTGAAGCCGCTAAATACATAAGAAAAGCAATTAGCCATGTTTTAAACAGATCTCTTATTGTACAAGTTTGTAATGATTATGAAAGCGTACCAGCAATCACTACTCAACCTTATGATTCTATAGGTTTTGATCAAGGATTAGAACCTTACGTTTATGATGTTTCTCTTGCACAAGAATACATGGAAGAAGCAGGTTTTGATCTAATCAAAGAAACGCCAACTACTAAAACCTCTTTGATTTCACTATCTTTTTTAGTGTTCTTAAGCTTAGCTTATATCGCTCATAGAAGAATGAAATAAATTATCATCTGACTAGTATTCTTTTTGAAAGATTTTGTTTATTTCTTTCTATTGGGAAAGCTAACAATCATCCTAGTATTGATTTAACTCTGCCCACTTTCCCACTCTCCAGTCTTACTTTGATTCCATGGGGATGGCTACCCGAGTTGGTGAGAATAGTTTTTACCACACCTGTGGTCAATTCTCCGTTTCTTTGATTATGTTTCTCAACAATTGATACTTTTGCACCAATATGAATATTTTTTCTCATTTTTGAAGGCATAAATATCTCTTCTCTCTCTCTTTTTAATCTTTAATTTGATTGGTATATATTTTGAAAGATTTTGTTTATTTCTTCTAGCTGAAGAATCTATTCCTTTTTGTTCTAATGAAATTGTTGGTGGATAGACTAAAAAATAACAAAGCAATAACTATTTTGTTGCCGCTGAGATATTTATATCTTCAATTAGAACATGTGGAATAAATGTTGGTACATTAACTTCCCAGCTTTTAATTTGTTTGATTTCTTTGCCTAAAGCTGTGATATTTTTGAAGATATTACCCATGGTATCGCTAATTCGTAATTCTCTCACAGGTTCAGAAACCTCTCCATTTTTTATGATAAACATTCCATCTCGGGGAATGGAGGAGAATATACCGTCTGCATAACTAGTAAATCTTGTATACCAGTTATTGGTAATATATAACGTTGGTTTTCCTTTAGTTAGTTCTAATAATTCCTCAAAGGTATGTTCTCCTGGTTCAAAGAAAACATTGGAGTTTTGAGGTAAAACTAAGCCTGCATTTCCAGTACTTGTTGTACCTGCCTTTTTAGCGGTTGAAGTATTGTGGATAAATCCTTTTAGAATACCCTTTTCAACAATAACATTTCTACCTGTTGGATGACCTTCTTCATCGAAGGATTTAGAACCTAATCCATTTGGAAGCAGTGCATCGTCATAAACAGAAACTAATTCTGGACCAATTGGTTCGCCTATTTTATCTTTTAACCATGACATCCCTATATCAACCATAAATGGATTTGCTGCTCCAGGAGTAGCTGCTACTACATCAGCTGCAACTCTAGGTTCTAGTAGAATGTTATACTTCCCAGGATCACCATTAGTTCCCCCAATTGCCATTTTAGCGATTTCTCCTGCCCTTGTTCCAGCTCTTTCAAAATCAACTTTAGAAAATAATCTTCCTACTTCTACATCTGCTCCAGAGCTGGTTTCATCAATGAAGGATCTTATACTAAACTCATAGCTTGTAGAGTTTTCAGAGACATTAGCTCCTTTCGAAGATAAAAGATGTTCTTCTTTAACTTCCCATGCTAAGACTCCAGCAGATCTCTTCGCACCTTCAGCTTCAGCAGCATTTATAGCTCCTTCTACTTGATCGATTGATCGGTCATGAAATTCGACAAAGTCGGTATCAGCTAGATATTCTATTGCAGGATAACTGAAAGGACCATCAGAGATTCCAAAATAGTTTTGATTTGGAGGTAATGATTTAGCAAGTTTCTCTAGAGATTCAAGAGCTGAAATGATTGAATTCTCTGAGAGATCTTGTATTTCTACGGCAACTGTTTTAGAGTCTTTAGAGGCAAAAACACCTAGTTCCAGAGAAGCCCAATTTTTAGCTATTGTTATCTGGCTGTCAGCAAATCGTAATTGAGATCGATTTCCTCTGTTAGCAGTTATTGCAAAATCATCAAATTCTAATGAGTTGAGTTTATTAGCTGTTAAGTCTAGAATATTTTTTATATCTATTTTATTGCCCATAATTATCACCTAACCTCAACATTTCTTATTCGCATAAAGGACCCTCCATGATAAACCGGAGCACCCTGCATCGGATCACCTTTTCCACAAGTTGCAGCATCAAATTCTAGATACTTCTCTTTTGCTACTGCATCTACTGATCCCCATAGTTTTGGTGTAGTTGTTTCAACCACTGGTCTTCGAACCATATGTTTGATTTCACCATTTTCAATGAGATAAGCTTCTAACCCAACATACTTAGATTGATATCTACGGTCATCAATATTCCATTCAGTGAAATTGTTCATAAAAACTCCAAGTTTAACATCTTCGAACAATTCTTCATATTCAAATGTACCTGGAGCTAGGTAAGTATTAGCCATTCTAGGTATAGGTTCCCTGTTGAAGCCAATTGCTCTTGCAGCTGCTGTGCTATTTGTTCCCATCCATGCTGCACTCTCTCTGTTATGAAGCATTTCTTCGAAAATACCCTTGTTATGAAGATATCTTGGACCTGCTTTCACCCCCTCATCATCGTATAAGTAATATCCATAAGATCCTTCTATGGTTGGATCATCTATAATTGTAACATGTTCAGATCCTATCTGTTGTCCAATCATGTCTTCTTTGAGGTAGCTTTCACCAGCTTGAGCACCTTCTCGCCCTAGAATTCGGTCACCTTCAGTTGGATGTCCAGTGTTTTCATGGCACATGATACCGATAACATTAGGACCTACCACATAGTCAATAATTCCTGTAGGGGCTTCCTTTGATTCAGTTACAATTTTACCTAATTTTGTTGCTTCTTTTGTAACGAAGTCTTCTATTTTCCAGTAATCCAAGGATTCTAATCCTCCGGTCTTACCCTTCTGAATCATTATTTGCTCTTTCGAACCAGTAGTTGGATTAACAGCAACAACTATGCCAAACAGCTGCAATCTGTCAATCTCACTTTCAATTTTAGCACCTTCGTTTGTAATAATATATTTTCTTTCTGTTTCGTCTAGCATTTGGAAGAATCTGAAAGGAATAACTGCATTTGTCTTAAGTTCTGCAAGTAACTTATCAATACCCATTAATCTATTGATTTTAGCTTCTGGGTCTACCTCAAAAGGTCTCTTTCCACTTTCCCCTAAAGCTTCAAACTTTACATCATGGATCTTTTCATCACTAAAAACTATCTTTTTAGATCTTCTTTTACCAGTGGCTTCAGCCATTTTTGTAGCAAAAGCTACAGCAATACTCATCTCTTCTTTGGTCATTTCATTGAAACTGGCAAAACCTACTCCTCCATCTTTTAAGACCCTTATTCCGATTCCATTGCTTCTTGCTATTGCTCCTAATTCAGGAACACCATTCTTGAGAATACTAGTGTTACTCATAGAGTTAACATATCTTGCCTCAATATACTGAGCACCGAGTTTTTCTCCTTCTTCAATTGCTTTTTCCGCTAAATCATAAGAACTTGAAGGCATGTTCAAAGCAATAGAAAGGATATATTTAAAGCTATTCGAACACAAAAAATAGCTTTTTTTGCCAAATATTTTTAAGAGACTTATTTTATTTTTTTGTATTCAAAATTTTGGAGATGTAAAAAAACGTCAACTGTTACAGCAAAAACAAGCAATATTGAGGGAGCTGAATTAACAGGTTCAAAAGTAATGAAAAGAATAGTAACCTTAGATTTTCAGAGAGGTTTAGCCATATTCATGATGGTTTTCTTTGTAGGTTGGGCGTTTGTGGGGGATAATAGCATTGTCGATTTATACTCTGCAGATATTTTCAATTCTACCAAAATGGTTCGCCAGCTTACTTCTAATAGACGTAAATCTTGTAACTGAAAGATACCCAATCCCATATGGTCAAGAAACTTATGTTTTTCTCCTCTGTTTCTACATCTTATTCACCTATCACTTGGTAGTTAAACTGTGGAGTAAAATCAATTTCAAATTCTCATTTGAATGGATAATTACAAGATTCGCAGCTTTAGGTTCAAAACAAAGTGTTTCTCAAAGATTAAATGTTGATGCAATAATGAATAAGACCACATGGATCAATTATAAAAGAGAAGAGGTTTATCGTACATCAGCTTTAATCCTCTGCATCCTTTTAGGTTTTCTAGGTTTACATAGATTCTATGTTGTCAAAAAGAAATCAGGATTTCTCTATCTGATTACTGGAGGATTGCTCTTTATCGGAGTCTTTTATGACATTTATCTGATAATTAAAGGAGAAGAGCCATTTAGTATGAAGTGGTAAATCGCTTTACCTATTTTTCTTTTTTTTCAATTTCAATTTGGTTAAACGATAAATTATTAAATTAGAGACGATTTCGTAAATATTAGAATAAATAAATGGAGATAGATTCTTGGTTTTAGCTACTTGGCAAATAATACTAATTGGAACAGGAGCATCATTATTAGCTGGATTAGCAACAGCTTTTGGAGCTATTCCTGTCTTCTTCAAGAAAGATATAAGCGATAAAACCTTAGATTTGTTATTAGGTTTTGCAGCAGGGGTTATGCTTGCAGCTTCAGCGTTTAGTTTATTAGTGCCTGCATTAAATCTTGATCCTTTAACATTTGGCTCTCAACTTAAATTTTCAGCATTTAATCTATCTTTAAATGAATTGAATATTGAACCAGTTATAACCGAATCAAGATTTCAACTAGGCAGTATCTGGGTTGTTGTTCTTGGATTGCTTGTTGGAGCTTTCTTTATTGATCTAGTTGATAAATGGGCACCACATGAGCATTTTGTTGCCGGTCCTGAAGGTAAAATGTCCAAACGGCTTGCAGCTACTTGGTTATTTATCATAGCAATTACAATTCATAATTTTCCTGAAGGTTTAGCTGTTGGAGTAAGTTTTGGAACTGGAAATGTTGGTGAAGGTTCAGTGGTTGCTATTGCAATAGGACTGCAAAATATCCCTGAAGGAACAGCTGTAGCAATGCCTTTACTGAGAGAAGGATATTCAAAAAAGAAAGCATTTACGATAGCATCTGCAACTGGATTAGTAGAACCTTTTGGAGCAGTAATTGGGGTTGCAGCAGTTTCAACTGCACAATTTTTCCTAGGTTTTGGGATGGCTTTTGCAGCTGGTGCAATGATCTTTGTAGTTGTTGATGAAATAATACCTGAAACGCATGGAAAAGAGTATGCAAGACAGGTTACTTTTGGAGTAATTATTGGATTTGTTGTAATGATGTTTCTAGATAATTTCATTGAACCTATTCTCAGTAACTTAATTGGTCCTGTAACGTGATCAGCAAAAACAAAATAAAATAGGGATTAAGGATAAATCCCTCTTAATTCATATTGTTTGACAATTCTTTCTGATGCAATAGCATAAGCAGCTAGTCTCATGTCTTCTATGCTATATTCATCAGCATGGTCAAAAACACTATCAAAAGCTCTAACCATAATTTCTTCTAGTTTATCATTTACCTCTTCTTCAGTCCAGAATAAAGCATCATTACCTTGAACCCATTCAAAATAACTGACTGTTACTCCTCCTGCATTTGCTAGAATGTCTGGTAAAAGAAGTATACTTTTCTCTTTCAAGATTTCATCCGCATCTGGTGTTGTAGGACCATTAGCTCCTTCAGCAATAATCTTAGCTTTGATATTAGGTGCATTATACTTAGTAATTACACTTTCAATGGCACAGGGAGCTAATATATCTACTTCTAATTCTAGAAGCTCTTCATTAGATATGTCTTTAGTTGAGTGTTGATATCCAAAAACTGTTTGTTCAGTATTTTCTGGGTTGTCGTAAACATATTTGTAAAGATCTTCAACATCAAATCCTTCCTCATTAAAGATTCCACCTTGCCAATCTGATACTGCTATAACTTTGGATCCACTTTCAGCAATGATTCTAGCATACCAAGAACCTACATTTCCAAAACCTTGAACCGCAACTGTTGCTCCTTCTAAAGGTAATTTCAATCTCTTCATAGCTTGACGAGTGACAAAAAATACTCCTCTTCCTGTTGCAGAATCTCTTCCTAGAGATCCACCCAATTCAACAGGTTTTCCTGTTACAACTCCTAAGGCTGAATGTCCTACTAACATGCTATAAGTATCATAAATCCAAGCCATTTCTCTAGCAGATGTGTTGATATCTGGAGCAGGTATATCACTTCGAGGGTTGAATACATTGATCATTTGATGAGTATATCTTCTGGTTACTCTTTCTATTTCTTTTAATGACATATCTCGGGGGTTACAAATCACTCCCCCTTTTGCTCCAGAATAAGGTAAACCTATAACAGCACATTTGAGCGTCATCCAGAAAGCTAGAGCCATAACTTCTTCTTTAGTAACTTCTGGACTAAATCTGATTCCACCTTTAGTTGGTAGGTTTTCATTATGATGAACACGAAATCCAGTGAATATTTCGAGCCTTCCATCGTCCATAACTACTGGGAAGTTGGTCTCAATGATTCTGATAGGGTGCTTTAATATTTTGATTATGTTCTCATCAATCTTGAGAATCTCACCCATTTTCTCTAACTGCTTAACTGCCATTTCCCATGGATCAATCTTGTGCTTCTCTGTCATGAGGAAGACAAAAATTACTACAATTTAACCTTTTTCAATGATAAGAAGTTCTAATTCCATTCTTAAACTGGTGGAACTGATAATGGATAGGAATCAGTAGAATTACTATTCCCATCAATAATATAGTCTCCTGAGGTCCAGTCGTTATAGAAATTTCCTGAAGAAAATAAATCTGACCATTCACTGTATTTTCCTTCATCATAGGCTTGAGATGTCCCAGATAAATTGTTGAAATAGAATGAATTTAGATATATTTTTGAGTATTTGCTTAACCAACTATTCTTTACTCCATATAATGTGTTATTTTGAAAAAGATTGAATTTGACAGTGTTATTATATGAATTAATATAACCCAAACATGCAGGACAATATACTTTTATTTCTAAACCTATCGTATTGAAAAAGAAGGAATTGTTTGCAGCATAATTCAAGTAACTTTCAGAAATCTGTAAACTAATGTTGTTTCCTTCAAAATAATTATGATAAACATTGGTATATCCTGTATGGAAAATATGCATCCCAATTGCAGTGTTATTAATAATTTTGTTATCAGTTATATTTGAAGCGATCATATCTCGAGTATGAATTCCTTCTGAACATTCTCTAACACTATTATTTGTAATTGAGGAGTAGCTTCCCTTCTGGTACAAACCCAGATCTTGTCGGAGTATTGTGTTATTTCTAATTGTATTATACACTCCTTGTGATAAAATTCCTACATTACCAAAGTCAAGAAAGCCTAAGTTTTGTTCTATAACTTGCTCTGAATAGATATAATTTTCTTCAATAATAATATAGCTTGTATCTACCAAAAATACTCCAATATTATTATTTAAGATTGTATTATTTCGAATCAGAGAAAGAACACTATCTACCAACCCAATTACGTACCAACTTCCCTCAAACATAACATTGTTTTCTATAATTGCTTTATCACTTCCTGTTACAGAAATAGATCCCTTTACAATAACATTGTCTTTTATATGTACAGTTCCTTGAGCAGCAGAGTTGATGTAAACTGCTGTTTCATTAGATTCAAGTTTACAATTCTTTATTTCAAAATATCTTGTTGTACCTTGTATTCTTATAGCTTCTTCTATGCTAGAATTGATATCCAGACCCTCAATTATGTAAGGATCATTCTCTTCTCCTGATCCTGAAAAACGATAATTCTCAAATTCTTGATCATTCAATATGATAATTGGATTATGTTTTTTATACTCTCTTTTAGATGGAAAGTAAACTGTAAATAAAATCGTACTAGTTACAATTCCACTCACCACTAATGTAGATATGAATATCAAGAGAATTTTGTTCTTAATGAAGGATATCCTAATCACTCTCTTTGGCGTCTAAGCATAATATTATTGAATCAAACACTAATAAAGCTTTACTCACAATATTGTTGGAATCCAGTTTGATACTGGATCAAAAATGATGTAAAAGTAATTTCTAAGTGCATAAAAAATTACTCCTATAATTGCCCCCAAAATTACTCCTCCTACAATATCCCCAAAATAATGTACTTCTAATGCTATTCTTCCGAAACAAACAGCTATTGCCCATAGAATGAAAATCCAACCAAATGTTGGGAAAATAAGTGTCATAAACATTGCTAAGCTTCCCATTCTTGAAGCATGACCACTTGGAAAACTAAAATGATCTCCAGTTGCGATGTATTTTAGAGCTACTTGTTCATTGGGTCTTTTTCGTTTAGTAAGGTATTTTATAGTAGTAGTAGTTAGTCCAACAGCTCCAGCTAACGTCATCTGAATTAGATTATCTGACCTTTCCATAAAGACATCTAAAAAGAAAAATAAGATTGAAATTACAAACCAAGGTTGTGCATTCCCAGAAAGAGCAAAAAAACTTGCTATCTTGAGATTCTTTTGAGATTTTTGAGCTATTCTTTTAGATATTTTCTTATCCCATTCATCCATTTTCTTGAATAGCTCTACCATAAAAATTACCTTTCAAAATTGTATTTAAGTATAAACATTACTGCATTAGACCTTCTAATCATAGATATCTTTATTCTCATTGTAATATCTTCTAACTTCCTCTAGTTGATGAGGTTTATCCACATCCATTGCTATTTCTGCATCTTCATTTATGACAGCATGAACGCCATCCTTAACCTTAAACACCCTTCTATTAATTGATTTCATAAATTTATCTAGAGTTAATCTATTGAGTAAAAATCGGACAACTAGAAAAGGATTAAGAACAATTAGTTGTGATAGTACATTCTTTCGTTTATCTGTTAAATCATCCATGAGTTTTTCATAATTCAGCATTTTTCTTACATTGAACATAGAGATATCCGCTCCGCAAACTTGGAATTTGTTTTTAAATTTAGCATAGGTCCTGTTTGAATTAGGAAATTTCGCTTCCATAAATTCTCTTGGAACAATAGAATAGTAAAAAACACCATCTAAGCCTTCACCTGAAACTGCTTCGCATTTTTCAATAGCTCTTGTCAATATCTCAGGAGTTATCAAAGGAATATCACTGGCAAGGAGAATAACTATTTCTGAGTAAGTTTCTTTTTTAACAATAAATTTATCATAAATGTTGACAACCTTTCTGAACATATTACTTGTATCTTCATTGAAAATCACTGGTAGATCAGTTTTCCATTCATCTTCAGACATGCCACTTATGTAAATATCTCCAATCTTTTCACATTTTAAAATTACCTTTACGATTCTTTCTAGAAAAATCTTCTCTCCTAGTTTGACTAACCCCTTTTTAGGAACATTTTCCATCTCACAAATAACATTATCTCTTTCAGTATATCCTGCTAAGATTATTGCATTATATTTTTCCATTATAGCACCTAACCTTATAACTTCTGTAGAATTGGCTCTATACTAAATTTCTTTAGAAATTCCTCATATTCGTCTGTTGTTAATTCTCTTTTTTCTCCACTAATTGCAACAATAGCTGCTTCTAAGGCATTAGTTCCAAAAGATCGTCCTCCTACTCTTGGTGTAGAAGTAATAATATATTTAACGCCTATCTCTCTCAATTGGTCAACATCAGATGCGGTTGTTGTATTGGTTATAACAACTTTGTTCTTCATTCCATCAAGGGGCATATGTCTTTTAATGAAAAGAAAATCTCCGACAACCCACTTTGCTTTCTTAAAATATTTGGTGAATGATGGACTATGTAGTTCTTGTTTTTCACCTGTTGGATAAATCCAACTAAAAGGTAGTCTGCTGACAATTGGTAAGAGAACAATTCCTATTCTATTTACACTTTTTATAGTGTGCAAAGGAATACCTAACTTAAATCCCCACAATAAATCTCCAAATGTAATTAGTTTCCTTTTTCTTCCAACAAATTCCCATGCACTTTCTGCTTGATACCAGCGATCTACTGCAGCAGTCACTAAAGTTGCTCTGCTTTCTTCTACTTCTTCAGGAAGTTTTTCTTCAGCAAACTGCATAATTCTCCCCTCCAAAGTACTTTTTATCCCTCCTCCATCTACAATAGGTGTATCTTTAACATTTTTAATTAATTTCTTCCAAACATCTCTGATCTTATACTTTTTTTCTCCTCTAACTAAATACAAGTCAGCTCCCCCGACTCCAAAAGCATCAACTTTGCCATCTAAACTCTCAATCAATTCCTTGTATTTTTTCATATCTCCATCGGTTCCGATTCGTTCAACAATGACAACTTCATCCCCTAGAGTATATTCGCGCTTATAATCTCTTGTTGAAGAACCTAATGATACAGAAACTACATGTTTACCCATAAGAAACACCTCTAACAGCTTAAGTGAAACTAAACTTATTTATAAACAATCACTTGCTACTGAGCCAAAACTAACAGAATTTTTAGCAGAAATAGTTAAAAAGAGTAATGAACAAGAACATTTAACCGGTGATTGATTGAGTAATCTTTCCATTTTAGATGAGGTAGCTCAAAAACTTAAGACATCCTCAGATCAAATAAGATTTCGAAGAGAACTAGCAGGAACTTCTACTGCCAAGGTGACTGAAATTTCTTGGGGTAAAGAAAAAGAAGGTATTCTTAAGCAAAATACTACAAAAGAAGAATGGATTATTTACTCGAGTTTAGCTAAGAAGTATAAGCTTCCAGTTCCAAAGATAATTGCCATTTCTAAAACAAGCGAAATTCCTTGGATATTGCTAGAAAAAATTCCTAAAAATATCCATCCAAAAAATTGGAAAAAAAATAATATTGAAGCTGCTCTACGGGAAGTTGCAAAGATTAATTCAAAATTCTATAACGACCCCATACTTGATACATTAGAAAATCTTCCCAATGTTAATGAAGAAAATTGGATGGATATCAAGAGAAAACTTCAAAATAATATTAAGAAAGCACTAAAGATTACAGAAAGTCATAAAGGTAAAACACCTCTAACAAAAACAGATCTTGAAACTGTTAGAAAAGACATCAACTCCAAAGATTTCTTAGTAAGATTTTTAGCTGCTGGAAGAACTCTAGTTCATGGTGGAACATGGACATATAACTTTCTTCAAACATCTACACAGACTTATCTACTAGATTGGCAAGAGAGTATGATAGCTTCTCCAGCATTGGATTTTGTCCATTTCTATGATTTCTTGCCAATTCATGCAGAAGGTTTTAGAGTAAGATTTTCAGAAAGACCATTTACTCTAGAAGAATTACAAGATATTTATTTTGATGAACTAGAAAAGAACAAAGTCAAGATAAATAAAACCAAATTTAAGCAATCATTAAAAGCATCCATTTCTTTCGAGATTGCTCATATCTGGGCACCAATGCTAAAGCCTGATGTGATTCTACTACGGGGAGGAAGGTATTTTATTGCAAGATCTTTGAGGCTTTGGCCATCTAGAAAGACAATGAGACAACATTACACTGATTTGATGGAAATTAGAAAGAAGAAATAGTTAGTTACACTCTATTTATATTCTTGATTAAGGTTCATCGACAAATCTTTTAAACTAATCATCTATTTTAACGCTACAATGAGTGAATTTATGGATATTCCAATTCTTTTATGTAAAGAAAAAGAGAGAAAACAAAAACATGAAGATTCTAGTTTAACCTTTGGAAAAGATTTTACTGATCATATGTTTTTCATGCACTTTAAAGAGGGTAAGTGGCAAGATCCAAGAATTATCCCTTATCAACCATTTGAGATGGATCCAGCATGTTCAGTTTTGCATTATAGTCAAGAAATTTTTGAAGGAATGAAAGCATTTCGTCATCCAGATGGGTCAATACATATGTTTAGACCTTATGAAAATGCAGAACGGATGAATTTTTCAGCTGAACGAATGTGCATGCCTAAAATTAACAAAGATCTTTTTGTTAAAGCTATAACCGAGTTGATTAGAGTAGACAATGAATGGGTTCCAAATTCACCAGGAACTTCCTTGTATATCCGACCAACAATGATTGCTTCAGAAACCTTCATTGGTCTAAGACCAAGTGACGAATTTTATTTCTATGTAATTTTAGCTGCTGTAGGACCTTTTTTCAAGGATGGTTTTCAGCCTACTAAAGCATATGTAGCAGTTGAAAATGTTAGAGCTACTCCTGGTGGAACAGGTGAAGCTAAAACAGGTGGGAATTATGCTGCAACTCTTTATGAAACTAAAAAAGCAAAAGAGCTGGGTTATCCAATGGTTATCTGGCTTGATGCAATAGAAAGAAAGTATGTTGAGGAAGGTAGTGGAATGAATATTATGTTTGTTATTGATGGAGAAATTTACACTCCTATATTAGACGGAACAATCCTTAATGGTATAACAAGAAGATCTGTCATTGAATTAGCAAACAAGATGGGTTATAGAACACATGAAGAAAGCATTGACATAAATATCCTTGTCAATCAAATTAAAGATGGAGCTTGTTCAGAAGCATTTTTTGTAGGAACTGCTGCATCAATTACTCCTATTGGTAAAATATTCTACAAAGATCAGGAATATGTAATTAATGACGATGAAGTTGGGGATATTACTCAACGGCTTTATGATGAGCTAGTAGGTATTCAAACAGGTAAAGTTCAAGATGAATATAACTGGACATACAAAGTTGCTTGATTAAAGAGAAAGAGTTAATTATTCTCCTTCTTTCTAATTTTTGTGAGTTCTATAGAAGAAATTACTAAAAAAGTACTAGATTTTAGAGATGCAAGAAAGTGGAAAAAATATCATACTCCTAAGAATTTAGCTCTTTCACTAATTGTCGAAATCGGAGAACTGTTCGAATTAATTCAATGGCAAACTGATTCAGAGATTAAAGATGAAATCCACAAAATTCAAGACTCCTTAACTGATGAACTTGCTGATGTTGCAATCTATTTATTCTTGCTTGCCCATGAATTAAATATCAACTTGAATGATGCAATACTTCAGAAAATAGATAAAAATTGGAAAAAATATCCCGTTGGTTCTCTTACTGATGAAGAAATAAAATGGGGAAAAGCAAATAATTAGGTTAGAAGAGCTCCCCAGCGTTTAGTTAAAACATAGGTACGTATTCTCCCACCTGCATCGTGTTTAATATCAAAGAATTTGAGTTCAAGATCATTTGCTATCTTGTCGAAATTTGAAATTGGTTTAGTAACTTTCTTTTTAAGAATCTTAGATTTGAATATTTTAACTCCTTCTTTTGTAAGTGTTACTGGATACAGCAGAATAGATTTAGGATAAAACTCCCCTACTAGAATTAGTTGCCCCTCTCTAGATAGCATTCTCTTGCACTCTTTGAGTAATTCATATTGAGCAGTTTTTTCCAACTTTTTGAGTGAGAAAATTATTATAATATTCAGAAAAGGTCCTTGTTGAGTTTTTAGCTTTGCAATATCAAATGCTTTTAAATCTATTTTAGAAAGCATAGCTTCATCACTGACTTCGATTTTGGGGCTCACATAAGTAGAAATTGTTTCTCTTGCTATTACACTTGGAACATACTTTGAAACTTCCCCAGAAAAGTTTCCTATATTTTCTCCTATGATTAAAGTTGGACCTTGTTTTAGCTTTTCTAAGATCCATTCATATATGTCAGGTAAAAAAAGATCGATATTTACAACTTCTTTTAATTTTGTAGTAACTGTTTGTAAGGTATCTGACACTTGTTCATCAAATTTCTTAGAAGGATCTTCTTTAGTTATTTCTTCTGTAGATTCGATTTTAGGTATTTCAGAAATTTTTGAATCTTCTTCCATTATTCTCACTTTTGAATTTTAAGTTGCCATTCAAAAGAAGCTTCAACGATATCATTTTTTGTTGGTAGATCTTCTTCTTTCTGTCTTTTTAGCATTTGACACAATTTTTCTATTTCATAGAAAACAGAACCAGATATACCTATATTCATGAGACTATCTTTTGTTTTTGTCAGTAATGTGGCAATGTCTTTAGCATTATCAAGAGTTACTCTGGAAATTATGGATAATTTTTCTCTAAGTTTGATAATCTCCTCTTCTGGATTCAAGCTTACTGTAACATTAGATGCAAAGCCTAGTCTCATCATCTTTAAAACCTTGTTTTCTGCTTCTTCAAGAGACTTGACATCACTATTTTGGAAATAATGTGTAGTTAAACGAACAGCTATTTGCTTAAGAGCAAGTTCAAGATCAGATTCACTCAAATCGGGAATATTGTGTAGTAAACCCATTCGAATTAGAATCAAATCTCTGTTTTTCTTAGCATAACTCTGCTCTTGCTCAGTAATCTCCTTAATTGTATATAATCGATTAATTAAAGCTGAAAAACTGTCCAAATCCATATTTACGATATCTTCACGAGTTAAGTAAGGTTTTATCTTTTCGATAATTTTCTTCCATAGAGGTTCAGTTTCCTCTTCATCGAATATAGATTCTTCATCAGTAGAATTACTCATGAGGATTTTATAAGATTGAAACTATTAAAATTTTACTAGATAAGCAACTTTTTTGAACAAAAATATTGCTAACCTATTTCTTCCGGTGCAGTTTAATATTAAAACTTGACAAAATTCAATCATAAATCTTTTAATTCGGTTCTTATTTCCTTATACTATGAATGTTTACCACGTTGTTAGAAAAAGACTAATGCCAATGAAGGAACCCTACAAATTCCTTAATGGGGATGTCTATCTAGTTGTATCTACTACTCATATTTGGATTTGGCTAGGAAAGAAATCTTACTGTGATGATAAAGCCGTAGGCGCATGGACAGCAAAAGTTGTGGAAGAAGACAACAAGGATTTACTCATCAAAACAGTCATGGACGGGGATGAACCTGAAGAATTCAAAAATCTAGTGAGTTTTGAGGTTGTTGAAGGGGATACACCTGGTTTCCTAAAACATTTTGAAAAGAAACTTGATGTTGATTATAAACTTCTTCAAATCATCCAGAAAGATGATGGCACTATACAAACTAAGGAGATACCTATTAAGTATAAGAATCTCAAATCTAATGATTCATTTGTAATTGATGCTTATGATGAAATCTATGTGTGGATTGGAAAGAAATCTCAAGTTAAAGAAAAATACGAAGCTGGCAAAATAGCTAGAGCTCTTGATGTTGAAAGGAAAAGACGTCCTGTGGTTTTTACAATAGAAGAAGAACAAGAACCTAAAAATTTCAAGAATCTTGTAGAAACAATTGCTAAAGAAGATAAAAAACTTGAGAAGAAGAAATAATTTTCTTCGCAAATTCTTCTTATTAACTATCAGCGGTATGATTTGTTATGAAAAAGAAAAGTTTCAGAATTTCTTATAGAGAAGCAAATCATGGTGATTTTGATGCAGAGTGGCTACCGCTAAGAAAGTATCTGGTTGGTGGTATATAACCGGGTATCTTACAGATCAGGAAAACATAGAAAATTTCTATTCTTACCAGTTTACAATTTTTAATTTAAGGATTTTTAGAATTAATTTCTATATACTTCATATGGCTTTTACTGATTTCCAAAAACGAAAACATCTCTTCAAACAAAGGTTAAGTATACTGAAGAGGAAAAATGTTTATGGCAATCAGGATAGCGTAGTATTCTCACCATTCGCCTCTTTAAAACGAGAGAAAGACAAATTAAATCTCTCTATAAAAAATGATGATTTTGAACTCCAACTTGATCTAAATAAAGGTAAAGGGGCTTTCTGGCATGCAGATGATGGAGTATTAGCCATGGGATTACCAAATGATCCTCAACAACGGACAGTTTATTACTCCTATCCAAACATGCCTACAACTGGAAAGATGATTTTGCTTAATAATTCGAAAGAAAAGACTATTATGAATGTCACCGGAAAATCTTGGTTTGATAGACAATGGGGTCCCTTTAGATTATTTGATCCAGCGTCTCATTGAGAATGGTTCTCTCTTAGATTTTTTGATGAAGAGGAAATCATGCTTTTTGCCTTTCCCCAGAATTCCTATTATGATGGAACCTATATCAACAAAGTGGGTAATAGCCAACTCATTCGGGATTGTACTTATACACCCAAGGAGTTTATTGAGGTAGATAATTTTACATTTTCTAAGGGGTGGGACTTAGTTTTACCAGGTATCAAGGAAGAGCAGTACGAGATCCACCCGATTATGGAGGGACAATACAATATAGCATATTTCGAAATAATGGCAGAAATAATAAATCCCAAAAATGAATGCGTGGGCTATTGTTTCGTAGAATTGGGACCAGGGGCAAGAAATCAAATTAAAAAGATTCGTCTGTGGAAAGTACTTAAAAAGATATAGTGGAGTTAGTACAAAGTTAAGTAAATATATTTTTTAATTGAATCTTAATTTTTTGAGAAACATTAAAATATCTTTAGGATTCCCATCTAAAGTATGACTTTAGAACCATCAAAAGGGGATAGGATAGATATTAATAACTTAACAAGAGATCAACAGTTATTACTTTATACAATCGATTATCTAACAAAATGGGTAAGGGGTGGAGATCATTATCTGGAAACAGATAGTGAGAAGGTTTGGGTAAAGGAACTACCTTTATGGGCTGTAATGTATTATCAAATTGTAAAAGGAACGTATGAAACATATGACTATGCTCCAACTTCCATCCAATTTTTCGGTAGAAGTAGCTTCACAGTTAACTTGTCCTATGAAGGTGTAGATGATATAGAGGATTTGAGAGAACTAGATATTTTAGATAAAATACGTTTAAGTACGTCTCAACATGGTTTTGTTACAGCTTATCGAATAACAGATATTGGTCTTAATTTTTTAAAACTGATTCCTCAAGATGTACAAGAAGAAGTGCATAATCTATTCTACTGTGAGCATTGCAAAACTCATTTAGACTTCCATATGAATATGAGTGATCATCCTGATATCAAGATTGATTGTCCTGATTGTGACGTTTCTGATTTTCAGCTAGATTTCTTAGAAAGCGAGGATGTAAGTTACATCTCCAAACCATATTTTCTAAGAATTTCAAATAAACTTGTGAGGCGATAAAATGGCACGAAGTTCGCATAATATTAAAGATGAATTGTCAGAAGTTCTTTGTATAAAAAACCCAAAGGTTTTTGTTATTGAGTGGCTTCCTTTTGACTCCAATCAGCTAAGAGAGTTAAATAAGAAACTTGATATCGAAAAAGGAGCTCATAAAACATTATTGACTGGGATAATCGATAGGTCACCTGATGTTCCAATTTTCACGTCAACTGGAAAACACACAAAGGTACTTGTAAATGATTATATCCTAGATAGTTTCGTTAATCTTGAGGCAGTTATAGATTTACCAGAAGAGGAAGGTGTTGTTCAAATCGAAGAAATGGCCATATTTATTTCAAAATCTGGTTTCATTGTTTATTCCCTAGATCTTGATGAGATTGAAGGACAAAACAGTTTCATGTCTTTAGACAAACTTTCTAGAGTGGTAGCAGATTTATCTCAAGACAGTTCTATGGTAATTGACAGTCTATTAACAGAATTTCAAAGAAATTTTATTAAAATCATCTTTGGGAATCCTATGCACAGACCAAAAACTATCTGTTATATAGGTGAGGAAATAAATATTAAGCATAACAATATTGCTGAATATTATGATGGTGAAGACTGCGAAATAGAAATTAACCAACTTTTAGGTGAAGGACATAAGCCTCATCAAGTTGGTTCTAATCTGTTCTTCAAAGGTTCTCGAGGGACTCTTGCTATCTTCGATGATTTTACTGAAGAAAGTGAATATCAACTAACATTCTGGGGTATTCAACATGCAATTAGTAATTTCGTGGATTGTTTCATGTCTAGAATTTGGGAACTTTATGATCAATCTGATAACATTAAACTCCTTGTAGAAGAAGCTGCAAAGGGTAATACTGATGCACTTAATAGTGTTCAAGAACAAATAACACTTCTTTCAAGTACAATAAGTTTGGTCAGTCAAATTCAAGAATTTCTAAAAGATTCAACTTTTGATTTACTGAAAATTTATAAAGAAAACAATATCTCTAATCTGATTGATTTCTATGAAGCTGATAAAGGTCTCGAAACTTCAAGGGATAGAGTAAAAGACGCAAACAAGATAATTAATGGTCTATTAACAGAACTAGACGGAATCAGAAATTACATAGCTACTCTCTCTGAACTTCAGATGAGGAATATGTCCAAAACAATGACCAGAAACACTAAAAGTATGAATCAAGTTCTACAAGCTAATACTAGAACTGGTGAAGCTATAGATATGATTGAACTTATTCTTGCAGGAAGTATCATTCTAGAGGTTTTCGCTTTTGCTGTTGGTGAATATGGGGCGACTGATACCATCTTTGGAGGTGTAATGAACAAATACGGTACTCTGATTATGTTCATTATCAGTATTGTTTGCTGGATTGCTATTGTTGTTTATCTGCGTTGGAGTAAGAGTAGAATGGAGCTAAAAGCCTTGAAAGATTTTGTTATAACAATGTCCTTGAATCGCAGCATCAATGTAGAGAACCTAGACAATTATATGTCCGAGAAAGAGATTCTAACAAAGTATGTTGAATATGATAAAGATAATACAATTACAACCTTTGTCTGGGATATTAGTAATGATCCGGATTTGAAAGACTTGGATGTTGACCATTTAAGTATAACCTATAATGAAACAAGTTCCCTGTTATTAAGTATTGAAATTGAAACATCTAATGTAGAAACAAACCAAAAAGAGATGATTGAACTTATACTGAATGATATGAAAAATTCAGGAGTAGTTGATGATTAGTCTGTTCACTCCTTTTTTCTCTATTTCTTCTTTCAGTTAGCTTTAATTAGATGAAGCTTTTAACCTACTTGTAATGTCAAAAAAAGCAAGTTCAGTCTCAATAAACACTAAAGAGCTGATAAAAAATTTCAATCTTCCAGGTGGAGAAGTAGTCCATGTTCTTACAGGAGTTGATCTTAAGATAAAAAGAGGAGAATTCATTGCGATCATGGGTCCAAGCGGATCTGGTAAATCTACTCTCTTAAATATACTTTCAACGCTTGAAAGCATTACTTCTGGAGAAGTATTGGTTGCTGGAATAAACCTAAGTGAAACTTCCTACAAAGAGAATCTAGAAATTAGAAGAACCAAGACTTCTGTTGTATTTCAGAATTTTGCTTTAATTCCTTATCTTACAGCTAAAGAAAACGTTAAACTGCCTATGAAATTACGTAAAGTTCCAGAAATGGAAGCTGAACAGAAAGCAATAGATTATCTAGAATCCGTTGGATTATATGTACGGATGGATCATCTACCTGAAGAATTGTCCGGGGGAGAGCAACAAAGAGTTGCAATTGCCAGAGCTTTAGCTCACAATCCAGCCATCATCTATGCTGATGAACCTACTGGAAATCTGGACACTCATATAGGTAAAGAAATTATTTTTCTTTTCAAACAGCTTGCTCAAGAGAAGAAGATTACTGTGATTATGGTTACTCATGATTCTGAAAATGCAAAAGAAGCTGATAAAATTTTGATTTTGCAGAAAGGTAACTTAATTCAAGAACAAACAAAGAAAGTTGCTAAGAAGACGCACAAAAAGGAGGGAATCAAATGAAGCGTCCAAAATTCTTCTCATTCATTGGACTTTCTTTTAAATCCATGTACTCAAACCGAAGAAGAAGTATCTCGATAGGTGCTGGTATGATTCTAGGAGCTGCTATTTTTTCAAGCATATTCTTCTATGGTTCAATAATTAACACAATTACTGTTCAAGATATGATAGAAAATGTTGAAGCTGAAGTAACTTTCAGACCTCTAATAGAAACGAATTTGGTTGGCACTCTCCCAGAATTAGCAGATTTACTCTCTCAAGAAATAGAATTTGAGGATTGTATTGTTACCTATGGGAGACGTTTTCACTATGATATAACAAACAGAGATAATCGATATCATTCTTATTTCACTCCCGATTTTAATTTTTCTGAATATGCTGGCTTTAATGTAGAACAACCTTCCTTTGAACCATTGATTGTTGATTCATCCTCACTTAATCATTCAATAGTTGAAAAGATTAATGTTGTTGCTGGTGAAAACAATCTTCAGAGTAATAGTATCCTACTACCTATTGGTACATACAAGAAGTTAGGTGTACAATTAAACGATACTCTAGCTTTTATTTTTGGGTTGAATAAAACTGTTGATGCTAATGAAGTCATTATAATTTCAACAACGTTAAATCTGACAGTAAGAGGATTCTTCCAACCTGGTCTTCTACTAGATGATGATTTCTTAATTGTTAGCAGTGATAATTTTAATTCCAGTATTATTGGAAATTTAACCGTTAACAAATTATGGCAGCTTCCTACAAAATTAGATCTAACTCAATTCCCTCTAAACAATCTTCTTGATTTAAATGAGTATATTAACATAGTTTTGAACAGGAAGGAACAAATTCACAATCTGGATGGTAGAAACTTAATCTCTGGCACGTTGTTCGCATACCAAGGGTTGATTATCACAATGCAGTTAATTGATACTGTTTTGTATATTCCTGCTATTGTTTTATCAATTATTCTTATCAGTTTAGGAGCAGATTTAGCTTTAAGAGAGAGAAAATTTGAAATTTCTGTTCTAAAGGCTCAGGGAGCTAGTCCAAAACAGATACGGAGTATGATATATACTGAGGTTATCTTAATTGCATTATTAGGGGAAGCTATAGGGATTTCTCTTGGTACATTCGGTGCAGCAATGGTACTGTCTACTTATCAGTTTATGGGCATAGATTTTCCAACTATTACTAATGCTTACTCATCTTTGAACATTAAACCTTGGACTATTTTAACAACCCTTATTGTAACTTTAGGAATTCTCTTTTTCACAACCAGAAAGAAAACAAATAACTTCATTCAACAAGAAGTAGCTATCGCTAAAACTGTTGAAAAAGAAAAGAAAAAGTGGTTTAAAGCAGTATATGGTGATGTTTTGTTCTTCATGGTAGGATTAATTGGTGTTCTCCTAACATTTATTGAAAATACAAGACCAAATGTTTCTTTTGGTTTTGCTGTTATTTTACTTCAAATATTCGCTCCAATATTGCTTTGGTATGGAGGAGCTTCTATAGTTAGTAGATTATCAACCAAGGTACCTGAAAAATTAGATAAGGTTCTTGTTAAGATCTTCAAAGACATCGGAGTCTTACTTAAAGGAAGTTTATCTCGCAGACATCAAAACTTTCCAAGAATGACTGTTTTACTCTGTTTATCTGTTTCATTAGGGGTGTTTGCAGTTATTCAAGGTGAAACTGGTTCAGCTGAATTGATTCGTAGAGCTGAATTTACTATTGGAGGTGATATGAGAGTAGATATCTTAGGTGGATACCAAACTTTGTCACCTACTGATTTTGTTGGTTTTGAGGATAAAATAGAAACTATAATTCCTATTTATTATTCATTTTTCTATGTTGGGTCAACGCCAGTTGTATGCTATGGAGTAGATTTGACGGAATATGGAAATAATGCAATATGGCACAAAGACTCAATAGAAGATTATCCTGAATGGAAGGAAGGTCTGCAGACTCTTCAAAATAATCCTCTTAGAAATGTAGGTGTTGGAGTAGAGACAGCAAGAACATTAGATATACAAAATGATCCTACTTTTGAATTTACAATTTTCAATCAGACTAAGTATACAGCAGAAGCAACAATAATTGTAGATCATGCTCCTGGAGAGATAATGGACTTAGGATTAGGATCTTTAGGTGAAATTTTTGATTTCATTGAATTTGATTTCGTTTTTACCCTACTAGTCGATAAGCAGTTTATTTTCACCTATGCTCCTTATACATATGAAATTACTAGAGCAATAATCAATTTGAAACCTGAAGTTGATCCAGTTGAAGAAAATCTTGCTTTTGAGTTTGATTCACAATTTGATTGGATTGTTTACTCTCAATCCTTTGAAGAAGAATTAGCAGAAATTAGACAACGAGAAGGATTACGTTTTGGATTTCCTGGATTATTAACAATAAACTATCTTATCTCACTCATTGCCATTGTAATCGGTGTTTCAATTTTCATGTTTATGATTGTTAATCAACGGAAGAAAGAATTTGCTGTACTGATATCAGAAGGGGCTTCGCGGGGTCAATTAATCAAATTGGTCCTAAGTGAAGTAATATCTATGGCACTATTTGCTACTCTGTTTGGTACTTTTATTGGTTTCATTTTAGGGTACCAGTTCAATGGATTTTTTGATGTCTTTAGTTCTTCTTCATTTAACAGACTACTGATATTCCCACCTGGAATTCTAATAGCTACAATAATTGGTTCTTTTGTGATCATAATACTTGCAACATTAATTCCTGCTATTATAGCTTCAAAAACAAAAGTTGTGGAGGAAATGAGAGCATTTTGAGGTGATTTTATGTACAGTGATAAAACAAAAACATTCCAAATGGAACCACTTCCTGAAGATTTAGCCTTACAGGCCATTGATATCTATCATGTATACGGTCTGGAACATCAGAACAAGGTTGTTGCTCTAAAAGGTGTAAGTTTTGACATCAAGAAAAGTGAAATTTTGGGGATAATTGGCCCTTCGGGATCAGGAAAAAGCACCTTATTATTATCTCTAGGTGGAATGCTCAAACCTTCTGCTGGTCAGATTTTTTATTCTGATGGCACAGATATAACTAAACTAGCTGAAGAGAAACAATTCGAATATAGAAGACACAATATAGGATATGTTTTCCAAGAACAAAATCTAATTCCATATTTGAGCGCAGAAAAGAATATAGAGATGCCAATGAGGTTAGTCAATCTCAATCGTTCAAGAAGAAAACAAAGAGTAAAAGAACTGATGGAAATTTTAGGTATTTGGCATAGAAGAACCCACACTCCAAAAAGAATCTCAGGCGGTGAACAGCAAAGAGTCTCAATAGCTAGAGCGTTGGCAAATAATCCTAGGCTGATTTTTGCTGATGAGCCAACGGGAAACGTTGATACTGAAACCTCAACTCAAATTCTTGAGCTTTTCAAGGAATTGAAAGAGGATATGGGTACTTCCTATTTAATCTGCAGTCATGATCCTATAGTTGGGGATTTCTCAGATAGAACCTTAGAAATTAGAGATGGCATTCTTATTGGAGAGCATCTACAGGACATTGATTTGACTGATTTGGATAGCTCTAGATTTCTGGTTATAGACAATCAAAACAGAATAACATTACCTGAAAAAGCTATTTCAGAACTTAGAGGGTCTTTACTGTATACTTGGACAATGACTGAAGATGGATTGCTTTTAAAACCTCTTAGGAAACTTGATGCGAGCACAGAAAGCAAAATCAAAACATGTCCTACTTGCGGAGCAGATATTCCGAAGGGAGTTTACTCATGTACTAGATGTGGAGCCAAACTGACTAGAGTTGTAAGATAAAACTCCCTTCCCTAACCTTTTTTAATAGACTTCATTTTTTTCCTTCATGAGAATATTCCTTGTTAGACATGGAGAGACTGATCACAATAAGAATCGTATAATTATGGGTCATTTACCTACTCCTCTAAATGAAACTGGTAAAAATCAAGCAAAGATTTTAGCTGAAGAATTGAAGGGAAAAGGAATACAAGTAATCTACAGCTCAGATTTAGTTAGAGCTGCTGAAACAGCTGTAATTATCAGTTCGGAATTGAATCTTCCTGTTAATTATACCGATAAACTCCGAGAGCATACTCTTGGAGATCTTGATGGAGTGGGTATTTCTGAACTGCTGGATGAGATGGATTCCCTTAAAGAATTTGATGACTTGATGACTAAACACAATGGGGAACAGGCAGAAGATTTCATGAACAGAGTATGGGAAGAGTTTAGAAACATAGCTCGTGAAAATAAAGAAAAAGACTATGTTCTGATCGTCACACATGGAGGGTGTATTCGTTCAATAATAGCTAAAATTCTAGATGCATCAAAGTTAGTATTTGATACTATCAAACAATACAATTGCAGTATTAATATCATTGATTACATTGAATCAGAAGGAAAAGAAAAGTTTTCAATCGATTTAGTTAATGATATATGTCATTTTGCTAAGAAATAACGTACCTTTGTAGTAAAATTTTAAAGACTGAATTAGAATTCGTAATTAAGATGTCTATAGAAAAACAAAAAATCTCACCTCCTGAAGACAGGATACCTTCTACAAAATATAGAATAAAAATTCGTGAAACTATTCGCAGAAGATTAGCAGAAGAAGAGAATTTCTATCCTTTAGAACTTGAAGATTTTGATGAGGTTAAATATAAACCTTATACAACAACTGAGAAAGAAGATGAAAGTATTCCTCCTGTAAAATTCATTATCGATAAGTATTATATGATGAGAATCACTAATGATGCTTCAAAGATTCTAGTTTCAGTATATCTTGATTATGGTTTTCTTAAAACTAATAGAGTGAAGGAAGTTGTTGATGTAAACAAGAAGAAACCTTTCCTTAGTAATCCTAAAGGTAGATGCGTTATCCGATTATTTAACGATGATTTCTGTGAATTAGCAGAAATTCCTATGAAACATTCTTCATCCTTCTCCTACCATCCAGTATCATCAGCACCTCAGCTATTTTTGGGTTTGATTGAAAATCTAGCTGAAAACAAGAATTATCATTATAGAATAGAATGTTACAACAAAGATGAAGAATTAATAGGTGCATCTAAAATAAGGGAGTTCACAGCTGGTGTTCAATCAGGTAAACAACCAGTCTTTTTTGTTTCTACATCAGATTTGCATGGAGGATCAAAAGCAAGATTCAAAAGAGGAAAAGTTGTGGGGTTCAAAGCGAAGGTAAATCCTAGACTAGAACGTTTAATGAAGCACATTCATGTCAAAGAGTTAGATTATACTTTTGACAAAGGCTATCAAGTTTTCACAACTAGTGGTGATAATGTTGATAATGGCTCATATCATGAATATTGGGCAGATCTTTTTACATGTGGTAATGTAAATTTCGCAAGAATACCTTTTACTCCTACAATAGGCAATCATGATTATTTCAATGGCGGTTGGGGTCGTGCTTCGTGGTTTGGTGGTAAAGCAAGAACTCAGAAACACTTTCACATGTTCATTCAAACTCCAAGAACGAAAGGAGGAGCTTATTTCTCTCAAGATGTAGGTAATGTTCACATGATTCATCTGGATTCAATTGGTTTGAATTGGGGAAATGAAAGTATCGCTTGTGAGAGTAGACAATGGAATTGGTTGAATGAAGAGCTAAAAGAATGGAGAAGAAAAGCGATAGAAGAACAAGGACCTCAATTTTGTATTGTTTTCCTACATTCAGCGATCTTCACAATTGGTTACTTTGGAAGAGCTAGAAATAATTCTGATGCTCTTGCACAATCCTGTTTGACACCCTTGTTTGATGATTATGGTGTTAGTGCTGCAATTTTTGGACATGATCATCTCTATCAAAGGTCCTTGTGGAGAAGTACCCAGTACATGTGCATTGGTGTCTCAGGTAAGATGTCAATTAATTACTTTGATTGGTTAAGAGATAGAACAGATTATAAAGTGATGAAAGACGAAGAAGGTGAAAAGGCTAGGGGGTATGGAGTAACATACGTGGCACCAAATGTAGAAGATATGTCTGAAGATGAGAAAATAAGATTTGAAGAATGGTTATTTTCGGTGAAAAATAAGATTTTGAATTCAGATCTTTCAAGTTTCTATATCTTTGAAACTGAGGAAGAAATAGATAATTATAAAGAATTAATGGTAAATAGAGGATTAAAAGAGAAATTTATCGAAGAAAAAATAATAGAAAAAATGAGGACCTGTATTTGGTGGAGATATTATAACCTAAAGGGTAAATTGGTTGACAGTGCATTTATGGAGTCTATAGAACGAGTTCTAGATGAAGATTACATTAACTGTCCAAACCCACATATAAGATAAAACAAAAAAAATAAAAAAATGAGGAAAGAAGAAGAAAGAGAGGTTATTTTGCAGGCTTTAAGCTTGCACCACATTTTATGCAGAATGAAGAGTCAGGGGGGTTATTGCTGTCACAGAATGGGCATTTAACTTCTACGCCTTCAACAACTTCCTCAACTTTCTTTTCTTCTTTTACATCTACTTTTTCAGCAGCTTCAGTTACTAACTCATCGTGAATTTTCTTGGCTTCTGGAGAAACATCTTGGAGTTCACTTGGATCAATTTGAGATGCGTCAAATAAGATGTTGTTTTGTGTATCGAAACCAATAGTTCCAAGGCCAAGGTTGATAATCTTCCAAGCATCCATGCGAATTACTTCAGAAGCTGATCTTAGAATTCTTGCAGCTTCAGTAACGTAGATTGCTTTGTGACTTTCAACTAATCTAATGAGTTTTTCTCGTCTATTGCGACCTGCAAAATAGACTATGATAGATATGCCTAGTAGTGTAATTGGAAATACTACAATTATATACCAAGTTCCTGTAACAGCTCCAGTCAATAGGAAGAATAAGGCTATAACTACTAAGACTCTTTCAGCTATAGAAGTTGAATCCCATGTTTTAACTAAGAATCTCTTGAGTTCACTTTTGGGATATTCTTTAGCTTGACCAGCAACAACATAAGTTGAAGAGATGTTTTGGATAGCTGGACCTCTTTTAATAGGAGCAGTAGGAGTTCTTCTAATAGCTGGAATAGCTGGGGCTGCAGGTGCAGCTTTTACACCTTTGGCAGCTGGAGCAGCTTTAACAGCACGAGCTGCTGGAGCGGCTGGGGATGCAGGAGGTGACCTATAGTCATAACTATATCTTCTGTCTCTACCCTTTCTTCTATCATCACCATTTGTATATCTAAAACCAAAAATGGGTATGAAGATAAGTATTCGTAGAAGATAAAATACTGTATGTAAAGCTAGAATAGTTGTAAATGTAGATAATATAAGTCCTACAGCTAAACCACCAATAATTAGAGCTCTATCAGCTGTAAAGTAATGAAGTTCAACAGTTAAGCTGGTTGCATTATCATCATTGTAGAATATGAGATATTTATCTTGACCATAAGTTCTTATCCACTTAAAGTTCTCATCTGCACCATATATTACAAGTTCATTGTCAGGACGAGGATCTACAGAAGAGTTCCAATCTAAATAATCAGTCTCATCCACTAAATGAATCTCGTAATCATTTGTGTTTAAAGGATATTCATAGATATCATAATAGAAGACTAGATCTCCTTCAATGTTCAGTAAGAATGTATAATTTGCTTCAGGATCGACAGTGAATTCATGGTTGTTATAACCACCTTCACTAAACGCGACACCTGCAATTACACCAACAGGAACGACTGAGAGACTGATGAAGACTATACAAACAATCGCCAGACCGTTCAGATATGAAATTCGTGTTTTTGCCATTTTTTACCACCGAGATAGTTAATTTTTGTTTGCCCTTAGAGGACTATAACTCTCGAATTATTTGTTACTACTACAGTAGTTAATCGCAGACATATATAAATATTTGCTTTTGTAACCACCGCGGTAGTAATTAAATACCAAACTTTATAAACTTATACAACTAAGAAGAATTAGAATGTCAAAACAAAGCGATTTAGTAGATAATCTTAAGCTGTTTGGATTATCAGAATATGAATCTAGAGCATTCTTAGAAATAGTACGTATGGGTAGTGCTACTGCACCTAAACTAGCAGAAGAAACAAAAATACCTCAAGCAAAAATCTATGGTGTTTTAGAAGATCTCTCTAATAGAGGCTTTGTGTATAAAGATGAAAATAAAAAACCCGCTATATACTTTGCAGACAAACCTATCAAGAGATTTAAGGAATTTCTTAAACAGTTTACAGTAGCGTCTACGAATGTTTCTGATGCATTAGAACAGTTTTATGAGACAGCTGGTAGCGCACATAAGTATGGTTTTTATTCATCTGGTAACTTTACTGAAAAACTCAATACTGAGGATTTTGTTTATATTTTCGCAAAAGATGATAATTTGTTTAAGAAATTCTTTACAGGTAATAAGGTTAAAGTTGATGGAATTGAAAGTTCTCACAATTTCTATAGAGTGGGAGGAATATCTGACGCTTTAGTAGCCTTTGCACGTCATAGAATGATTATTCTCATTGATAAAGTGGATAGAGTTCAGTTTGTTTCAATTGAAGATCCTCTATTTGCAGCTACAATAGATCAGTTGATGGCTTTATCTTCAGTCAATCGATCCCTTACAACAGAAATGCTTGACATTCAACAGCTTGAAGGAGAAAACATTCTTTATTTAGATTCCATTCATCATGCTGAAGGTACCGTTTTTGGTGAAAAAGGTACATTATGGATATCTAATAAACGATTTTTCCTCAAGATACCTGGTAAGGATACCTATGCTGTACCTATTTTTGCAATAGAATCATGTACAGTTAATTCCGAAGGTCGTCTTGAATTGAATGTCAAAGGAAGAGAAAGAGCTGAAGAAATAACTATCTATCCAGAATCTGATTCTTCTATAATAGCAAATTTAGTTAATTTCATTTTAAAAAATGGAAAATAGAAGCAGAATTATTATGCTCTAATTTTAAGTTTTTTAGTTAGAATATACCATCCACTTCCTAAAGAAACAACCGCAACAATTAGTGATATTGATGACCAGCTAGCTCCAGCTGCTGATTTTAGAGTGAATATATAAATCCAATTTGTTTCATAGTAATGAGTTATCAAATCTTCCCCATGATAGACTTCTTCTTGGAATTTAATCAAAATGTCTAATTCAACATTTCCCCAAGTTGAGTTATATTCAAATGTCAAAGTTGCAATGCTGGACATACCATTAGCTGTCAGATTATCTGTAGTTGATCCATAATCTGTGATGTAGGGGTCTATTCTGAAGAAAACTTTTATTTCGTGAATATAAACTGAATTAGGTCCTAAATCTGTTATTTTTATCTCAACTTGAAAAGTATTGTTTCCATCTTCTACCTTAGTTGAGTCAATGGTAGCGATGATATCATATAGAGTACCTGAGGCAGTATCATAATGGAATGTTTCTGATGCGGCTTGAACTGAAGTTAAGAATAATGATAACATGCATAGCAATAACAAAGAAATTGATAAAGATCTTTTAATTATAGGCTTCATGAATTGTACTATAGTGAGAATGAACATATATAATTTGCTAAAAAGGAAAAGATCTAGCTATTAGCTAGTTGTAAGTACCAATTATTTTCAAGCCTAGGAACGTTTCGTATCAACATGTTTGTTTCGTATCAATATGTTTTTTTCTTCTTTCTAACTAATAAGATAACAATAGCAGATAATACAATAAAAGGAATAATCAAAATTATTCTAAATTCATTTAATTGAGGGATACTTTGGCTTTCCAATGGATAAGGATCAAAGGAACTAGAATCTCCGTCAATAAAATAGGAACCTGAGCCTAGATGGTCAGACCAATAATTGCCTTCATCTGTATAAATATCATACCAAGTGTTAGATAAACCTCCACTATCGTAAGCTTGAGAAGTTGATTCATTGTTGTTTACAAAATTATTGTGATGGATCGTACAACTTGAAGAATCGAACAGATAAACGCCATATTCAGTATTATTTTCTAAACGATTATAGGTTAAAATACACTTACTCGAATCATAAATCTGTATTCCATTTAAGCTATTATTTATCATATAATTGGCTTCTATTATGATTCTATCTGTCCCCCAAACACTTATACCATATTTATTGTTGTAACAAGAATTGTTGTAGATATGAATATATCTACTAATTTGAACTTCAATACCACTTGCACCGTTATTTGTTACATTGTTTAATGCTATATCGGTTTCATCAGATGCTCGTAAAAATATTCCTTGATTACTGATTGATAAGCAGGTGTTATTCAATATTGTCGAATATGGTGAATTATACAAACTTATTCCATATAATGCACTACCAACACATAGATTGTTTTCTATGGACGCAGAACTAGCATAAAATCCATATATTCCTGTCCATGAATTCGAAATACACAAATTGTCATAAACAGATGAATCTGATGCTGAAACTAGATAAATTCCATGATGACCATTGCTAATTAACTGATTTTTTGATGCAGTGTTCCAGATTGAAAAATGAAAGAAAATACCATTTTCAAGATTATCTTTACATGTGTTGTTTTGAACAATGTTTACAGATGATTCGAAAAGATATATCCCATCCCCGATATTATTATTACATGTATTATTGCCAATGAAACTATTTCCTGTATAAAATAATGAAATCCCATTAAATGTTTTTGAGATATTTTGGTTTTCTATAATTGAGTTATCACAATTTACAAGTACAATTTGACCAAAAGATGAATTTTGAATGTGAATACTATTTTGATCAATAAAATACCCCAATTGTTTTCCATTAACAGTATTATTCTCAATTGTATGACTAAAACACTGAGCATATGTTGGTCGAAGAAAAGATAATCCACAGTTGTATAAACTGTTATTTCTTACAATACAATGAAATGAATCTATTAACCTTATACCTTTATTATATGCAGAATTATTTTCTATTAAACAATATTGAGATCTAGCTATAACTATACCTCCATTATCTCCCTCGTCAAGAAATCTCCCAATACACGTATTGTTTGATATGGTTACGTTATTTGAATTCAAAATTTGAATCCCATCAGCATGACCAATCACAAATGTATTGTTATAAATTGCTCCAGTTCCTGAAGTTACATACTCGAATCTTATCCCTAATGAAGAGCTATCAATTAAACAATTCCTAATCTCAAAGTATTTCTCTGTAAATCCTACATATATACCACTTAAACCTGTAGCTGTTATGTTGTAATTTTCAATTATGTATGGATTACTCTCAGAACCATTTCCATCAAAACCATAATCTGTGAAATTATCATCATTTTCAATTATAATTGCACTATGAGGTGCTAGAGAAGATAATTGGTATGAATCCTGATGATTTGTTAGAAGACTCGAAAAATTTATCTCTTCACCATTAACACTAATAATTATACTCAGTATTAAACAAATCGAAACCAAAATCATCATTTTTTTTCTAAATCCGCACACTACAGAATACATATCACCTTAAAAGCTTTAATTGTGTTATTAAAATCTATCTCTTTTTATGGATACGTACAAAGTTTCTATCTCAAGTAAGTTACTTCTGCAACTGGTCTTGGAATTAATCTTCTGTAATTATTTTTTGGATATCCTACAGCTAAACAAGCATGAAGAGTATGTTTATCTGGTAGGTTAATTATCGCTCTAATTCTCTTAGAATTCTCCCAACTCTTTTGAACATAACCTATAAATGTAGCACCTAAACCAAGAGTTATTGCTCCTAGAGCGATATTCTGAGCAGCTATGTTACAATCTTCAATTGGAGAAGAAGTCTCATTATCTGCATGAATCAGCAATAGAGTAGATGAATAATGTAGAACTTTGTCTATACCTTTTTCCCAATGCTCAATATGGCTCTCTAAACGATAAAGACTTTTCCTAGCTTTGTCGAAGAATTTCTTTTTACCAGCTAACACAGCAAGAACATTCCAGAATATACTATTCAGCTGTTTTTTGAGTTTCTTGAAAAGTTCAATCATAGAATCAAGGAGATATTCAAGTTCCTTTCTATCATTGATTATTGTATAAGAAACTTTTCTGTCATTATGTCCTGTGGGAGCATATCTTCCTAAATCTATCAGCTGTTTTATTTGTTCTTTGGTTACTTTTTTATCTGAAAAATATCTAATAGATCTTCTTTGACGAATTGTTTCTAGGATTTGATCGTAAGATAAAGTTTTTCCTTTCTTTGGGAAATCTTCATCCAAAGATTTTTCTATCATTCTGTGATTAATTATCGCATTTTCCGAACATACAGAGATGCAATGGCCACAGTCATGACATCGGAACAGATTTTGATTAGTTACAGCTTTCTTATCAACTATATCAAAAACATATCTAGGACAAACATTTGAACAGCTTCCACATCCTATACAATCTTCTGTAATAGAAATTATTTCAGTACTCATTAAAATGGAATCTATTGGACTTCTTCAAAAGTTTTGTGAGTAAGAAATATGTTTATTCTATGGAACAGGATATATTTCATCAAAAACGGTATCTTTTACAATTTCTTCAAGATTCATCATGGGGGTATACCCTAACTGCTCAAGTTTATCAGTAGCGAAAATCCATTCTTTCCCCACCATTCTTGCATATTCACGATTGATTAATGGTTGCTTCCTTGGTGAGAAGAACCAGTGAATCCTTTCAAACATCCAAACTCCTACATAGAATATTGGGTAAGGAAGATTATATTTGAATCTCTTTTTCCCAACAAGATGTTTCTCCATAACTAGTATCAAATCTTTGAATGATCTATTACATGAAACAATATTATAACATTCAATTTCTTCTTTACCATTTTGATTTAGAATCTCAAAAGCCTGACCTATATCATATGGGTGAACTATTGAAACTTCATGTGTGGTATCTCCTAAAATAGGCATGATATTTGTTTTTACCAACTTTCTTATTACTGGATAGAAATGACGATCATGTTTTCCCAAAATTAAAGGAATACGTAAGATACTTCCTTTAATCCCATTCTTTTCACACATCAGTTTTATCAAAACTTCAGCATTTAATTTTGATTTTGCATAAAGACCTTTAGGTTTGATTGGATGATTTTCTGATGCTGGAGACTCAATAATTTTTCCATAAACAGCAGTTGTGCTTGCAAAAACAATTGACTTAACTCCATAATCAACAGCTGCTTGAATAATGTTGTTCGTTCCTTCAAAATTTACTTTGGCAAAATTCCTTTTCTTAACATTTCTGTGAACAGCAGCTGCAAGATGCCAGATTGTGTCAATTTCATTTTCTTTTAGAATTTTAATAATTGATTGTTTATCTGTTAAGTCACCAGTTACATAATTAACATTTGGTAAAGGATCTGGAGGAGTTTTTCTTACCATACCATATATGTTGGAATAACCTTTTGCCTTAAGGTAGTGTAAAACGCCTATTCCTGTACATCCAGATGCACCTGTAACTAGTATGCCTACCATGACAATAGAGACAAAGCTAGCTCATACAAAAATCTTCTCCTTTGAAAAATAAAAAGTAAGTAAAGGTTGAATTAACAACCTTGATCTGAAAAGGGTTTGAGTTCCCCTACATGACCACCAGGTGGTAAATTGGAGATTTGGTATGTATCATATCCACCAGTAAGGTTAATCACATTGAAACCATTTTGAGTAAGAATTCTGTATGCAAGATAAGATGAAAATCCAACTTGACAATGCACACAAATTTGTTTATCCTTTGGAAGTTCATCTAGTCTAGATCTTAGCTGACCTAGGGGGATATTAATTGAATCTTCAATATGTCCTTCCTCAAAAGTTTCAGGTGGTCTTACATCTACTATGATTCCTCCATTTGATTTGAGTTCTTCAGTTTCATTCCATTGACACAACTTCACTTCACCAGAATGAACATTAGAAGCAACAAAACCAGCCATGTTAACACAATCTCTTGCGCAACTAAATGGAGGAGCATAACACAATTCAAGATCTTGTAAATCGTATACTGTTCCACCGAAGTAGATAACAGTTGATAATACATCTATCCTTTTTTCAGTTCCAGGTCCTCCTACAGCTTGAGCTCCCAAGATTTTTCCATTTTTCTTATCGAAAATCAATTTCATTGCTATAGCTTGTGCTTCTGGATAATACCCAGCATGGTTTTTGGGATGAACATAGATTTTTTCATACTCTATTTCTAGGGCATTCAGTTGTCTTTCAGTTAAACCTGTTTGTGCAGCTGTTTTACTAAATACTTGCAGTACTGCTGTACCTAATGCTCCCTTATACTTTGAATCTCTTCCAGCTATGTTATCAGCAGCAATTCTCCCCTGACGATTTGCAGGTCCAGCTAAAGGTACTGCAGTTTTTTTATGTGTTATAAGGTTGGTAATTTGAATTGCATCACCTACAGCATATATAGCAGGATCAGATGTCTTCATATTGTCATTAACAACAATATATCCACGTTCAGTAAGTTCTAGATCACAACCTTTAGCTAATTCAGTTTGAGGTCTTACTCCAATACAAAGAATAATCAAATCTGTTTCTAATTTCTTCCCACTTTGAGTAGCAACTATGTATTTCTTACTTCCTGAATTAGTTTTGCTAAAGGATTTAACACCATCACCGAGAATAAGTTGAATACGGTTCAATACTATTTCATTGTTTATAAATTGAGCCATATCTTTATCCATTGTAGGCATAACTTGATCAAGAAGTTCAATTAAAGATACTCTTATTCCTCTAAAAGAAAGATTTTCTGCCATCTCTAAGCCAACATATCCTCCACCGATAACAACAGCTGTAGTTGGATTATTCTTTGTTATGAAATCCTCTATAGCCAAGGTATCTGGAATGTTTCTTAATGTAAATACAGGAACGTCGTTTATCCCTTTAAAATTGGGTCTTAAACATTCAGCTCCAGGAGATAAAACTAGATTGTCATAATCAAGAGAGTATTCTTCTTCTGTTTTATGATTCTTAACAATAACCTGTTTTTTCTCTCTATTAATTGATAATACTTCAGAGTTAGTTCTAACATCAATATTGAATTTAGTTCTGAAATCACCAGGTTTCATTACTTCCAATGTTTCTTTTTCTTTAATCACTTTTCCCACATAATATGGTAATCCACAATTTGCGAAAGATACAAATGGTCCTTTTTCTAGCATAACTATTTCTGTAGTTTCTTCTAGTCTTCTTAGTCTTGCAGCAGTTGAAGCTCCACCAGCCACTCCACCAACAATCAACACTTTTTTAGTCATAGGTTCACCGATTTTTTTCAAAATTGTATCAAACTCAAAGCATTATACTATAAATGTAATTGTCTGAGCATGCCTATACTAATGTTGATGACGCTAATTAAACAAAAGTAAGGTTATAAAAATAACAGAAATATATAGGTAAAAAACTGGTGATTTATATCTATAACAATTACCTTAAGTTATTGAATCAGCTGTAGAGAAAGAGGGCCAAGTTTTTTTAGTTCGTCTACAAATTCTGTTACAACTTCTGCAAATTTATGTCCTTCTGAGGCAGAGACAAACTCAAATCTAACTCTATTAGGATTAATTCCCATCTCTTCCAAAAATTTCTTTGTGAGTTTTATTCGTCGACTAGCTTTATGATTTCCAGATTTATAGTGGCACTCACCAAAATGACAAGCTCCGATTAATACGCCATCTGCTCCTTTTCTAAATGATTCTAGAACAAATACTGGATCAATTCTCCCTGAACACATGACTCGGATTATTTTAATGTTAGGCGGGTATTTAATTCTACTAGTTCCAGCTAGATCGGCGCCAGCATATGCGCACCAATTACATAGAAAGCCGATAATATTGGGTTCATAATCTTCCATTTTTTTTCTCCTTTATTATTTATACTGAATTTGTTATCTTCATACGATATTTGCTGTTATTTCCTCTTTTAATTCTTGAATGATTGTTTGATAAACTTGATTAACGATTCCTTCAAACTTATTTTGGAGTTCAAATGATAATTCATCACTAAACTCCATAGGATTCATGATTTCTATCCCGATGATTTTGATATCCTTTGGAACATCGTCATATATTTGATTACTAAATTCCAAAGCTGTAAAGATATCTATGTTGTGATAATGCGAAGTATGTGAAGCAAGTGAAAATTCTTCAGGTCGAAGCTGTATTACTGTTCCTACTGAATTCTTTCCTGTTTGAATTGAATCTACAAGTATAACGCTGTCATATCCTCGAATCAATTCCACTAACCCCAAACCTGCAATAGATATATCAGCCAAGATTTCAGTATTTTTTATAGGAGAAAACGTGTCCCTAATGTGCTCCATAACTTTGATGCCAATAGCATCGTCTCCTACTATAGGGTTTCCTAATCCTATTATTATTGATCTCAACCTTTATTTTTCTCCTAATGCTTTTATTTGTGCAAGTATTTGATGATCAGTGTATCCAAGATGGTTAATCGCACCATTCAAACAAGCTGCTGCACAACTTCCACATCCTTTACATAAGGCTTCATTAACACTTGCCACTTCAGTTTCGTATCCGAATTGATTAATTATCTTGAGTTCTATTGCTGAATACGGACATGATTCAACGCAGAGTCCACATCCTCTACACAAACTCTCATCAACATGAGCAATTGTTGCTTCTATTTCCAATTCTTTTTGTGAGAGTATATTACATGCTCTTGATGCAGCACTACTAGCTTGAGCTACTGTATCAGGTATATCTTTGGGGCTTTGGCAGCATCCTGCTAAGAAAACACCATCTGTAAAAGTATCTACAGGTCGGAGCTTTGGATGAGCTTCTAAGTAAAATCCATCTTCACTCATGCTAATATTCAATAACCTAGATAGTTCTTTGGAATCTTCTCTAGGGATTAAACCAGTTGCTAATACAACAAGATCTGCATGAATATCTGGATGTCCTTCTGCTTTGACAATAACTCCCTTTTCATTACCGACCACTTGAATTGAATCATCTAATTCTCTTCTTCTGTATTCAACATCTTCAGCTTGTACTCTATTATAGAATTCCTCGAATCCTTTCCCAAATGCTCTAACATCTGTGTTATAAACAGTCAATTTAGAATTTGGTAATTTGTCTCTTACCATATGAGCTTGTTTAGCTGTATACATACAGCAGACTCTTGAGCAGTATTTATGTCCTTCTTTATCCCTTGAACCAACGCATTGGATAAAAACTACATTCTCGGGTTCTTTTCCATTGATCTCAATATGACCAACTGTTGGTCCTGAAGCTGAAACTAATCTTTCAAATTCCATACCTGTAAGAACATTTGAAGTTTGACCATATCCATATTCAGGTTTGTTACTTGGGTCATAATTGTCAAATCCTGTTGCAACAACTATTGCTCCTATGTCTAGTTCAACATATTCAACTTCTTGATCATGAATTATAGCTTCTGCTTCACATGTTTCAACACATTGCATACATTCAGAACAGATCGAACAAGAGATACATCTTAGTGCCTCTTGAACAGCTTCTTCCTCAGTATATCCTAAATCAATTTCTCGGAAATCCTTTATTCTTTCCTCAACAGGAGCGCGTTTCATTTTCGCTCTAGGACGTTTCTCTTTATCAAGTCTGACAAAATCTATCTTAGTTATATCTCTAACCCTACCTTCCTTAATGTCAACTTTTCGTAGATATCTGTCAATTGAAATTGCAGCTTCGGCACCCATTCCTATTGCATTGACTACAGATGGTACACCTGGGACAATGTCTCCCCCTGCAAATATTCCTGGAATATTTGTTTCAAAGGTTATAGGATCAATCTTTATTGTTCTACCACCAGGATTTGTCTCAATTTCCTCAAAACCTGTTAGATCAGATTTCTGTCCTATAGCAAAGATAATAGTATCACCTTCAATAACAGGAGAAGGATCATCATGAAATTCTGGTCTGAATGAACCATCTTCTTCATAAACTGAAATACAAATTATGGTTTCTAAACCTGTAACTTTTCCTTTCTTGCTAAGTATCTTTTTGGGACCTAGTTCATTATAGAAAATTACACCTTCCTCTTCTGATTCTTCTATTTCCCATATGTCAGCAGGCATTCTATCTTTCAAAGCTAAATCTCTCGTCTCTAGACAAACAACATTGACTTCTTTTGCTCCCATTCGTAGTGCAACTTTAGCACTATCCATCGCTACGTTTCCACCACCAATAACAATAATTTTTTCTCCAAATTCTGGTGTTTTTATCCCCTTTTTCGCATCCTTTAGGAAAGTTATTCCTTCTAGAATTCCTGAAACACCAGATCCTTCAACTTCTAGAACAGCAGGGAGTTGAGCTCCAATTCCTACGAAGACAGCATCATACTTATTCTTAATTTCATCAAAAGAAATATCTTTTCCAACTTTAATGTTTTTTATCAAATCTATTCCTTGGTCTAATAATCGGTTTATATCATATAATGCTAAATCTGGAGGAAGACGATAAGAAGGAAGACAACTTGTCATAATCCCCCCAGGTATATCTGCTTCATCATAGACAGTTACAGGATATCCTTGCTCAAGTAATCTAATAGCACAGGAAAGTCCTGAAGGTCCAGCTCCAATAATAGCTATTTTCTCTTCTTTTGTAGGTTCTATAACTTCTGGAGGAGGTTCATCATGTAATCTGTTATAATCTGCAGCGAATCTTTTTAATTGCATTATTGATACAGGTTCATCAATTTCGGCTCTTTTACAAACCTCTTCACAAGGATGATGACAAACCCTACCACAAACTGAGGGAAAGGGATTTTTATCGCGGATTACTTCTAGAGATTCCTTAAATTTTCCCACTCCTATAAGCTGAACGTATCCTTGAGCATTATTACTTGCAGGACATGTTGCTTTACATGGAGAGTATTCCTCTAATTTAGCAATAACGTATTTCTTAGGAACAGCTTGAGGAAAAGGTATGTAGATTGCTTTTCTAGTCGTCATATTTTCATTATAATCATCCAGCTCTATTACAGGACAATTTTCTACACAGTCACCACACGCAGTACATTTGTTTACATCTACAAAACGTGGCTTCTTTTTTACTGAAACTTTGAAATTACCTGCAAATCCTTCAACTTTTTCTATCTCAGAATAGGTCATAAGCTCTACATTTGGATGACGAGCTACATCTACCATTTTTGGTGTTAAAATACATGCTGAACAATCTAAGGTTGGAAAAGTCTTATCTAATTGAGCCATTCTTCCTCCAATACTAGGTGTTTTTTCGACTAAATATGTGTGAAAACCCATATTTCCAATATCTAAAGCAGCTTGAATACCTGCTATTCCACCACCTATAACAAGAGCATTTGGAGTTACCCCTACTTTTTTCTTAATCAGAGGTTTTAGAAGAGATGCTTTGAGAACTCCACTTCTTACCAATGAAATTGCTTTCTCCGTTCCTTTTTCTTTATCTTTATGTACCCATGAATCTTGTTCTCTAATATTAACCATTTCAAGGCAATATGGATTCATTCCTTTTTCTTCAACAACAGCTCTAAATGTTGGTTCATGCATTCTAGGAGAACAAGAAGCTACTACAATACGATCTAACCCAAGATTGTCAATGTCTTGTTTGATAAGTTCTTGACCTGGTTCTGAACACATGTACTTGTAAAATCTACTAACTTCTACATTCGGAAAATCTTTCGCAACTTCAGCAACTTTCTCAACGTCAACTGTTGCACTAATGTTAATACCACATTCGCATACGTAAACTCCTAATTTCATAATATTCCTCTCCTATTTAGCTAAAATACCCCCGATTTGAGCAAGGACTTGCTTATTGCTATAGTGTTTCATTTTTATTGCACCCGTTGGACAAGCAGCTGCACATGAACCACAGCCTTTACACAAGACATCATTTATCTTCATGATTTTATCATCACTGGAAAATTCTAAAGCAGAATAAGCACATAGTTTCTCACAAATACGACATCCACTGCACAAATCATCATTTATCGTAGCAGTAATGGCCTCAACTTGAGCTTTACCTTGAGCTAAAGGAGCTGCTGCTCTAACTGCTGCTCCACTTGCTTGTGCAACTGTATCTGGTATGTCTTTAGGACTCTGACAACAACCTGCTATGAAAATTCCATCTGTAAAAGTATCTAAAGGACGGAGCTTTGGATGAGCTTCTAAAAGGAAACCGTCAGCGCTCAAGCTGATATTAAGTTTTCTAGCTAGCTCTTTGTTATCCTTTCTAGGTACCAAACCTGTTGCTAACACAACCAAGTCTGCATGAATGTCAGGATGACCTTCAGCTTTAACAATTACTCCTCCTTCATTACCGACCACTTGAATTGGATCATCTAATTCTCTTCTTCTGTATTCAACATCTTCATCTTTAACTCTATTATAAAATTCCTCAAACCCTTTACCAAAAGCTCTAACATCTGTGAAATAAACTGCTATTTTTGAATCGGGATATTTATCTCTGACCATGTGTGCTTGTTTAGCAGTATACATACAGCAGACTCTTGAGCAGTATTCATGTCCTTCTTTATCTCGAGAACCAACACATTGGATAAATACTACATTCTCAGGTTCTTTTCCATTAATTTCAAGATGTCCTTCAGTAGGACCTGCAGCGTTAACAATTCTCTCAAATTCCATTCCTGTTATTACGCTTGCATTTTCCTTATAGCCATACTTCAATTCTGATGATGGATCAAAATTATCAAAACCTGTTGCAACAACAATAGTTCCAACATCTAGTTCCACTAATTCTTCTTTCTGATCAAAATTAATTGCATTTTGTTCACAAGCACCAACACAAAGTAGTTCATCTCCACATTTCCCAAATTTTAACATATTGCAACGTTCCGGATCTATAGTGTACACAAAAGGAACGGCTTGAGGAAATGGGATATAAATTGCGCTTCTTTTACTTAGGTTCTCATCAAATTCATTAAGAACTCGTCCTTTTAATCTACATGCTTCAGCGCAGAGTCCACACCCAACACATTTCTCGATATCTACATATCTTGGTTTCTTTTTGACTGTAACTTTGAAATTACCAATATAACCATCAACTTTCTCAATTTCTGAATAGGTCAGGAGTTCTATATTTGGGTGTCTTGCAGCATCCACCATTTTAGGTGCCAGAATACATGCTGAACAATCTAAGGTTGGAAAAGTCTTATCTAATTGAGCCATTCTTCCGCCAATACTTGGATTTCGATCAACAAGATAGACCTGAAACCCATCAATTGCAATCTCTAAAGCAGCTTGAATACCCGCTATACCTCCACCAATAACCAATGATTTGGGAATAACACTTACTTCCTTACGTTCTAATGGTTCGAGAAATTGTGCTCTAGCAACAGCACCAGAAATTAGTTTTATTGCTTTCTCTGTAGCTCTTTCTTTATCAGAATGTACCCATGAAACATGTTCTCTAATATTAACCATCTCAAGGCAATATGGATTCATTCCTTCTTCTTCAACAACTCCTCTAAATGTTGGTTCATGCATTCTAGGAGAACAAGAAGCAACCACAACTCTATCTAGATTCAGCTCTCTAATGTCTTTTCTAATTAACTCTTGCCCAGAATCAGAACAAATGTACTTACTATAACGGCTGCTTTCTACATTCGGGAGTGTTTTAATTCTCTCTACAACTTCAGGTACATTTACTGTAGCACTAATATTAATACCACATTCGCATACGTAAACTCCTATCTTCATTATTATACCACCTTCACATATCTCCTTCTAGATTTCTCAGTTGTCCATATGAAAATACTGGACCATCTTTACAAACATAGAGATTGCCTATGTTACATCTTCCACAAATGCCTATTCCACATTTCATTCTCATTTCTAGAGTCGTGAAAATTTGGTCATCTTCAAATCCAAGATCCTCTAAATTCTGAATTACATATTTGATCATTATTGGAGGTCCGCACGTTATCGCTATAGTATTGTCTGGAGTTGGATTCAATCTTTTTAGATTATCAGGAACAAATCCAACATATTCATTCCACCCCTCTTCTTCAACATCTATAGATAGATGGATATTTACATCATCTCTCTTTCCTAATTCTGCGAATTCTTCTTTATAGCACAAATCATTTGTACTTCTCGCTCCATAAATAATGTCTAAATTTGCATATTTTTCTCGTTTATCTAGAGCGAAATTAATTATTGAACGAAGTGGAGCTTGACCGATTCCTCCTCCAATAAATAACAAATTCTTTCCTTCCCACTCTTTCACATTGAAGTGATTACCATAAGGACCTCTCAATCCTACTGAATCTCCAGGTTCATATTGGTGCAACTCAGTTGTTACTTTACCCAATTTTAGAACGCTCACTTCTATGTATTCCTTTTGAGTTGGTGAAGAAGAAATAGCAAAGAAACATTCACCAGTGCCAAAAAGACTAACCATAATACACTGACCTGGAATAAAAGAGAAATTATTCCTTATTTCTTCGTCTTCCAAAACTAATTTGAAAGTCTTAATAGGTCTCTCACCAACAGCTTCTTGTTTAATTCCAGAAATTGTAGCTAACCATGGACTATATGGGTTTTTACTCATTTGCTATGACCCCCACTTTTTCTATTACATCAATTATATCAATATTTACAGGACAATAATCAATACATCTCCCACAACCCGTACAAGCCGTGATATCTTCATTCTTAGGGAAATAACTGAACTTGTGATAAACCCTATTTCTTACTCTGCTCATTCTTATTGCTCTTGGATTGTGTCCTGAGGCATGATGAGTGTATTCAGGATACATACACGAATCCCATACACGAATTCTTGCTCCTTCTCTCAGAGAAGATTCATCTTGCATATCAAAACAATGACATGTCGGACACAAATAAGTACAGATTCCACATCCAATACATTTTTGGGCAGTATTATGCCATAATTCGTGATCAAACATCTTATCAAGTTTAGGGACTAATCCATCAAGATCCATTTTTCTTGTGATACTTTCAACAGAATTGGTCACAATATTTCTCTTTGAATCTTCATCATTTTTTGTAGATTTTTCAAATACATCTTCTATTGATTTTATCAGATTTTTACCCTTTTCTGTAACTACTTCTACAAAGAACTTATCATCTAAATCTGTAAAAAGAATGTCAACATTTTCAGTTGAACCGGGACTATCATCAAATGAAGTGCAGAAACAATTCTTCTCTGGAGAGTTACAAGTTAATCCAATTAGAACAGTATTTTTCCTTTTTGAAATGTAAAATGGATCTTCAAAATTCCCTTCGAAAACTGGATCAAGTATTTTAAAACTACGCGCATCACAAGGTCTAATTGCAAAAATTATACTCTTCTCTTCATTTATTTCTGACGAAGTGACTGTGCCTTTTCTCCCTGGTATAAACTTGAATAGAGTCTCTGTCTGTTTGAAGATAAGAGATTTTGGAGGGACACGTGTTAGAAGATATTTTAGGTTTAGTTCCTTGAAATCCCTAATTTGCTTGAACAATGAAAATCCATTTTCTTCAATAGGACCATATAGAACATGACTGGAAGAGAGTTTCTCAATCAGTTTAGTAAGTTTGTCTTTTTGTAAAATTAATGTTTCCATCATAACACCTCACATAATAAACTCCTCGGGATCATCAGGTCGGAAGGTACCAAACAACGGTTTTTCTTCCAAGTCCATACCTGCAGAATATTCAAACATATTTTTCACGTCTTTCTCAATCTCTTTGTTTAGTTCCATAAGAGGGATGTTTACAGGACAAACAGATTCACACTCTCCACACCCTACGCAACGTCCTGCTAGATGATATGCTCGCATAATATTCCATGCAGTATTTTCTGATAGATTTACAGATCGTCTAATCCACTGAGGATTAAGAAGATCAGCCATACATTCCTTACAATAACACAATGGGCATGCTTCTCTACAGGCATAGCATCGAATACATCTATCAAAGTGTTCTTTCCAGTATTCCCATCTCTCTCCAACATCTTTTTCTTCTAGAACATCAAGATTCTTATGCTCTTCTAAATTCCAAGGTTCAACCTCTTCCCCGATAAGTACATCATAAATTACAGGATTAGGAGCAATACAACTAGTACAGTAATCGGCTAACAGTTCCTCTTTAGCAATTTCATGAACTTCTCCATTAATAGTAATTTTATAAAATCCTTGCTCTTCTTCTATCGCAGAATAAGATGTTTCATTGGGGAATTTTGCTGTAATTTTCTTGTGATCAATAATACCTGAACACGGAATGCCAATAATAACTAAGTCCTCACGTTTAAGACCTTTCTCTTGGATAATCTGAACCAATGCTCGAGAGTCACACCCTTTTACAACAATGCCTATCTTTCTTTTATCCTCTTCTTCTCCTCGTTTCAAAGGAAGTTTATCTTCTAAGAGGGGATAAGCAGCAAGATTCTTTTTGCATAAGGGGTTAAAGATGAATTTATCTGCATATTCAGTGGAATAAGCAAATGCTGGACTTATTGCAAAACCAGATGTTCCTTTCTTATAGCCAATAACATATTTAACATCATCACGTGATACAACTTTCTTAACTTCCTCTATAAGCAGTTGCTGATCTACCATTCATTCACCCTCTGAATATCTTTCATTGGACCAATCTTTTTTATCTCCTCAGTAACTTCTTTAATTACTTCAGCAAATTTCCTACCTTCAGCTGCGCTAACCCAGGTCATTCGAACCCTCCTCGAATCTATCCCAATGAATTCCAGAAGATTCTTCAGAATTGCCATTCGTCGTCTAGCTAACAAGTTGCCATGTTGATAATGACAATCACCAGGATGACAACCTCCGATTAAAACACCATCAGCTCCTTGTTGAAGAGCATTAACAACATACATTGGATTTACTCTTCCAGAACACATCACTTTGATAATCTTAATGTTGGGGGGATATTGTATCCTGCTGGTTCCAGCTAAATCAGCTCCAGCATAACTGCACCAATTACATAAGAAACCTATTATATTAGGTTCAAACTCCTCCATTTCAGTTTTTGTTTCAGTTGCGGTCATTTTGAATCTTCTCTCCTTATGGTTTTGAGTAATTTTTTTTCATGTGAATAAATCTGTACTTCCAAAGGCATTTGACCTGGAAGTGAATGCGTAGCACATGCAAAACAAGGATCATATGCCCTAAATGCCATTTCTACCATATTGAGTAATCCATCATTGACTACCCCTTTCTTGATAAGTCCTTTAGCAGCTTCTCTGATAGACATACTAATTGCTGCAGCATTATTAGTTGTAGCTACAACTAGATTTACTTTTTCGATTAAAGCCTTCTCATCTAGCTTATAATGATGAATAAGTGTTCCCCGAGCTGCTTCAGTTACTCCTATTCCTTCACCAGGTTGTCCAACTGGGTTCCTGATTTTTTTGGAAGTGATATCTGGTTCATTTATCAGCTCTTGAGCTCTTTCTGTTGCATATAATAGTTCTATTAGTCTTGCCCAATGAAAAGCTAATGTAGAATTGATAGGTTTTCCTCCTAGAGTTTCATACATCCTTTTGTTTTCTGCTTCTGCTAAAGGAGTTGCCATTCCATCTGCTGCATTTAACCTTCCAAGTGGTCCTACTCTATAAACACCGCTTTCTTGACCATCAGTGAAACCATTCCAACCAATCTTTTTCAGATATGGAAATTTAATATAACTCCATTCTTCAACATGTTCGTCTATATGTTGGAAATAGTCATTGACATCAAATTTGAGAAACTCTTTTCCTTGAGTATCAGTTACACGAATTAATCCATCATAGAAATTTACTTTGTTGTTTTCGTCTACCAAACCCATGTTGTAAGTCTTCAAAGTATAAGGATCACTTAGAATGAGATTAACATAATCCTCATTTTTGAGAACGATATCATCAAAGAGTTTCAGTGAGAATTGAGCAAAGTCTACACAAGATTTGACCATAGTTTTGATTTCCGCAACTTCATCTGAAGAAAGTGATTTAGATACACCTCCAGGCAAACCACAGACTGGGTGAGTTGCTTTACCACCTAAGATAGCAGTAATTTTTTGTCCATAAGCTCTGTGTTTAATAACTTCTTTCCCAATTTCAATTCCAGCTTTTTCAATGACTCCTAATATGTTTCTCTTAGCAGCTGGAGCAGTTGGACCTACAACAAAATCTGGCCCTCCTAAATAGTAAAAATGCAATATGTGATCATAAATAAAATATCCACAATACATTAATTCTCTGAGTTTTTTAGCAACTGGAGGAGGGTCGACATTGAAAGCCCTATCTAATGCTTTTGCTGAAGCGAAATGATGAGCTACTGGACAAACACCACATATTCTAGAGGTTATTTGTGGCATGTCTTCTGCTCTTCTTCCTTGTGAAAAACGTTCAAATCCTCTTAACTCAGGTATTTGTAGATAAACATTATCAACATCTCCTTCTTCTGTAAGAAAAATAACTATCTTTCCGTGTCCCTCTAATCTTGTTACTGGATCAATTGTAATAGTTTTTGTCATTCTTTCGCCTTCCTATTGATTATAGCAGTTGGTAAGCCATATTTGTAAAAAGTACCAACTGGGTCTACTATTTGTTCAATTAGCTTCTCTACTTCTTCTTCTTTCATTTCCTCTTCTCCTTCTAGTCCAAGTATAGAAGCCAAAGCAGACATCATACTTGCACCTTGATCAATAGAATTAGGAGCTGGTCCTCCACATCCAGTACAGGGCATATTAGCATCTAGACATTGTGCACCACACCCCCCACGTGTAGCAGGTCCTAAACAAATAATTCCTTGCTCTAGAAGACACTTATCTTCTATTGTTTCAAGCTCGTAAATTCTTTTAATGGAATCTATTTTCTTCTCTGATTTTTCAAATCTACATTCATCACAAACAGATTTTAATGGCCCAATTACTGAACCTTTTTCAGGAAGATTGTTTTCTACTATAGCTTCAATAGCTGTCATAATCAAATCAGGATGAGGAGGACACCCCGGCAAATAATAATCAACATCAATAACTTGGTTGAGACTCCTAACCTCATCGTAAAATTCAGGAAGAGTCAAAATCCCTTCTTTTACTTCAACTTCAGTTTTAGGTACGGTTCCTTGAGGATTAGCGGTAGAAGGATTCTCAAGGTAAGCAACACGAAATATTTCCTCACGACTTGTTAAATTAGCTAGACCTGGAATACCTCCTGCAACAGCACACGAACCAAAAGCTACCATAGTCTTAGATTTTTTTCTAAGTAATTCTGCTAGATATTTTTGTTCAGAAGTTCTAACTGATCCGTTGAAGAAACAGACATCTATCTGATTATCTTTCATTTCTTCAACATCTTTATACTTGAAATCTAACGCTACAGGCCAAAAAAGAATGTCCGCAAGAGCAACAACATCCAAGATTTTTTCATTTATATCTAGTACAGCGATTTCACAACCACCACAACTGGCAGCCCAATAAAATGCTATCTGTAACTTGCTATTACTATTAGAACTATTATTCTCTTCAATTTCTTTTTTATTCATTTATTCACCTTTAGGAGGTAATAGAGGTTAGTAAATCTAATGAAGTAACAAAGGAACAAAGAAATTATAGGGCTTATAATACAAAGGTGACTTGTATTATAAAGTGGGTATAGGATGCTCTTTCAAGCATTTTATCAATGTTTTATTAATAAATCATCTATATAATGTGTTATAAGTTTTTCTTACAAATAAAACGTTTGAATAATTAAACAAACATTTGTTGTTACTTATAGGCTGTTAAAGGTAGTTTTAAACTAATTGTACAAGGTATCATACATATTGTTAATACATATTTCAAACAACTAATAACTAAGTTTTGTATTAATTTATGTGTCAAAAATTCACACAGATAAGTACTTTTTTGAAAATTTTGCAAATATCAAAAATCTTGGAGTTAAACTCAAAATTACTTTATTGCATCTCTCTAAAATTCTCCATTTTCAGAAGATATCCCTATAGATTACCTTATAAGTATAATTTTAAAAATTCTCTTGACATGAAAACTTATAAGATGTCTAAGGATAGGTTTCCAGAGTTCATTGAGAAAATAAAAACTAAAGGGCAGCTCTATGGACCAGTAAAGGGAAACGGGAAATATTCCTTTGAAGAAATCGAGAAATTTGAAGATCTTGATTTCGATTATCAAAGGACAGTAATAGGTCCAAAAAAATTCCTTACACCACCTAGATATCAAACTCTTCGTTATGATAAGTCTGGTCAAACTGATGTGTTTGTCAGTGATGAAACTCAAATAGTTATTGGAGTACATCCCTGTGATATTCATGGAATTAAAATCTTGGATAGATTATTCCTAGGGAACATTAAAGATCCATATTACGAAAAACGAAGAAATAATCTGATAATAATAGGTCATTCGTGCTTACCTGATGAAAATTGCATTTGTCAATCAACAGGTACTGATATGGTAGAGGACGGTTTTGATTTGTTCTTTACTGAATTAGCTGACCATTATCTTGTGTGGGTAGGATCAGATAAAGGTCTTAGTATTGCAATCGAAAATGAAGACATTCTAACTGAAGAAATTTCAGAAGAAGAGATTCAGGAATACGTAAGATGGCAACAAAAGAGGTCAGAAATGTTCAAGAGCGAAATACCTTCGTTCAAATACTTAGCGGACATAATTCATCTGAATTACGATAGTAAAGTATGGGATCAATTTGGCGAAAAATGTCTATCTTGTGGAACATGTAGTCTAGTATGTCCAACATGTAATTGCTTCAATGTTGAAGATAGAATAAGTATGAACACAGAAGATGGATTTAGAGAAAGAATTCTAGATAGTTGTACACTTCCTTGTTATTCTATGGTTGCAGGTGGACATGATTTCAGACCAGACAGAACTTCTCGTTTGAAATTATATTACACTCACAAATTGAAAGAATACATTGGGAGATGGGGACAACCAAGCTGTGTTGGATGTGGAAGATGTGTAACCTATTGTCCAGTAGATATCAATGTGATAACAGTTTCTAAAGCATTGTATGAAGAAGTATGTGAAAATCAGGAGGTTTGTGAATAATGGCAATAACAACTAGAGAAGGAGATCATTCTTACGTAACACAACCAGCAAAAATTCTTGCTATGAAGGATTTAACAGAAGATACAAGATATTTCAAGTTTAAATTCTTAGATGAAAGCATTGTGGAAGAAAATTACAAACCAGGACAATTTGCAATTATGTCTTTACCAGGTGTTGGTGAAGCAGTATTTTCAATATCCTCCCCACCAACAAGAACAGATTTCATTGAATTTGGAGTGAGAAAAGTAGGTTCATTTACAGAAGCTTTATTCAAACTAAAAGTAGGGGATTTAGTCCATTTACGAGGTCCTTATGGAGATGGATTTAACATGGAGAGTCTAAGGGGAAGAGATCTGATAATTATTTCAGGTGGTTTGGGAGCTATTCCATTAAGATCGGTGCTTCTTTACGTAGAAGACAGAAGAGAAGAATTTAATCAAGTATTTTTCTTGAATGGCGCTAGAAGTCCAGCTGATATGTTATATAGAGAGGATATCATAGCTATGGCTCAAAGAGGGATCATAGAATCCCATTTATCTGTTGATAAAGATGATACTGGAGAATGGCCTTACCATGAAGGTGTTGTAACTACATTATTCCCTAAGATTACAGATAGAGTAGTCAGCGAGAAAACGACAGCTATAATTTGTGGACCACCAATCATGTATAAATATGTTATTCAAGAGTTACTTAAGCTGAAAATACCAAAAGACCAGATTTTGATGACTTTAGAAAGAAGGATGAAATGCGGACAAGGGCATTGTGGGCATTGCGCCATAGGCGGTCGATATACGTGTTTAGAAGGACCAGTCTTCACATTTTATGATGTTCAGCATATAAAGGAGCTGATCTAAAATGTGGCAAAGAGAAAAGAAACCTGTTGTTGGAGTTTTTGGATTTTCAGGTTGTGCTGGAGATCAACTAGCTATTCTTCACATGGAAGACGAATTAGTTGATTTCTTTACAAGTGCCGATATAAAATTCTTCCATATGGCTCAATCTCATCAAGAGGTTGATCATGTAGATATTGCTCTTGTTGAAGGCAGCATTAACACTGATAAACAGCTTGCAGAACTTAAAAAAATTAGAGAAAAGGCAGACATTGTTGTAGCTCTTGGAACCTGTGCAACTCATGGCGGAATTCAATATCTTGGTGATAACGAGAAAGAATTCAAAGAAAGGATGCTTCTTGTATATGGTAAAGATGGAAAGATTCCTGAATTCAGTGAATTAGTTGGAAATCCAATACCTGCAGAACCTATCCATAAGTTCATAGAAGTCGATTATTCTATTCCAGGTTGTCCAATTGCCAAGGAAAATTTCATTCCAATATATACTAAATTAATAAGTGGCTTAAAACCTACTAAATATCCTTATCCTGTATGCGTTGAATGCAAATTCCAAGAAAATGATTGCTTCTTGTTACACGGAAAATTCTGTTTAGGTCCAGTTACAGCTGGAGGTTGTGATGCATGTTGTCCTAACTTTGGAGTTCCTTGTGTTGGATGCTTTGGAGCATACGAAGGAGCAAACTTTGAATCAATGATTGAGAAGTTGGTTGAAATTGGTTTAACTGAAGAAGATGCGAAAAGGAAGCTGATGATGTTTGGAGGTAAAGCTACAGAGCTAGCTTTAAAGGGTGAAAAATGATGGGTGAAAAAACAATTAGTGTAGATGTATTAGCTAGAGTTGAAGGGGATGGAGGAATTCAAGTTTATTCAAAAGATGGAAAAGTAGACAAAGTTCTTGTGAATATTTTCGAGGGACCAAGAATGATAGAAGCCCTTGTTAGAGGTAAAACTATTCATGAAAACATTTCTTTAGTAGCTAGAATTTGTGCAATTTGTACAGTATCTCATAGAAATGCTTCAATTAGAGCGATTGAAAAAGCTCTCAAAGTAAAAGTTCCAGAAAAAACTCAATTACTTAGACATCTTTGGCATTATGCAGAAATTATAGAAAGCCATGTGCTTCATGTATACTATCTTGCACTACCTGATTTCTTTAAACAAGCTTCTGCTATTGCAATGCTTCCTACTCACACAGACACAGTAGTTGAAGCAGTAGTAATGAAGAAATACGCAACTGAGTTGATGAAGCTTCTACATGGAAGAAAAATCCATGGAGAAAATGCTCTGATTGGCGGTTTTGGAAGAAATCCAACTGATGAAGAATTAGATTATTTTGCTGAAAAAGCAGTTGAATTTAAGGAAAAGATTTCAGCTTTCATTGATGTTTGGGGAACATTACCAATCCCTGATTATTGCGAAAGAGAAACTCAATTCATGTGCTGCAACCCAGCTGATGGCAAATTTGGCTTTGAAGGAGAAACAATTCTTATCTCAACAGGGGAAAAATATCCTGTTGAGGATTATAAAAAACTGACCAATGAGCGAGTTGTTGAACACAGTTATGCTAAGAGATCTAAATACAAAGATAAACCATTTACTGTTGGTGCATTAGCCAGATTAATACTCATTGGGGATAGACTTACTGGAGAAGCAAAAGAGAAGTTTGACAAATACTATAATGACAAGTGGAAAGTTAATCCAATATACAACAATATGGCTCAATTAATAGAAGCACTTTGGTGTTTTGAACAAATACCAGGATTGATAGAGCAAATCAAAGCTTTGCCAGATTCTGAAATTGTAACTGATTATGAAATGGATGGTAAAGGAACAGCTGCTGTGGAAGCTCCAAGAGGAACTTTGTACCACTCTTATGAGATTAAGGATCATAAAATAGTCCATGCAGACATTATTACTCCTACTGCACAGTTCTTAGATGATGTTGAAGAATTCATCAAAACAGCTGCAGATAAACTTTTAGCTGAAGATAACCCAGATACAGAATTACAACTAGAAATGATTGCTCGTGCATATGATCCATGTATTTCTTGTAGTTGCCATATGGTTAAATTGGTGAAACAATAGTTGTCACCTTCCCACCCTTTTTTTCATAATATAGAACTCTCCAAAATTGCTTTTTTTTGTTTTGGTAATAGGGATAGAGCAGATGATGCATTTGGTTTGATGGTGGCTGAAAAATTAGTTAAATTCTATCCAACGAATGTTTTTTCTGAGGAAGTTGAAGACATATCGGTTTTTCTTGTAGAAATTATAGTTAAGGACATCTATGATGCTGTAGTGATAATTGATGCTATAAATTATGGTGCTAAACCAGGTTCAGTGTTGGTAACAACTGATATATCAGAGTATATAAGACCTTTAACAAGTCATTCAATTCCTTTACCTCAGATAAAAGATTTAATTGAAATTCAAAAAAAGGAGTTCTTGTTTATAGGTGCTCAAGCTAAATCAGTCGAATTTATGCAAGAACCTTCATTGGAAATTCATGAAGCTGTAGATGAAGTGATGAAACTTCTTACATAAGCTACTCGAAAACTTTTAAACGACTAACAGCATTCATGGTATTATCTTGAAACGAGAAAAGAAATTGCTAGGAATGTTTTCTTATTGTTCATTATCGATGTCTGCTGCAATTTTAATCAATTTTCTGAATGTGAATATTTACAATTTCTACACCGACGAAGTGATGCTAGACATAATTTTCATTCCAATTGTTATTACAATTTATGCAATCTGGAATGCCCTAAATGATCCTTTCTTTGGATCTATTTCAGATAGAACAAACACAAAATTGGGGAGAAGATTTCCATATATATTCTTTGGATTTGTACCACTATTAGCTGCTTTTATAGCACTCTGGTTTCTTCCTCAACCCTTAACGTTAACCTATCAAAGTGTTTCAGTTGTAACTAAAAACAATTTTTCACTATTTTGGAGGGATGTTGTATATGATGTTTGGATGCATTACTCTCCATTCGAGATGTTTGCTCCCTTCTTGAATAAAGCAATACAACTTAGTTTGTTTGTTTATATGCTATCTTTTCTCTTAATTTTTGATACACTTTACACTATTGTATTCGTATCATGGAGTTCCCTCTTTCCTGAAAAATTTAAAACAGATAAACAAAGAAATCATGCTGCTGCTGTTCGACAAACACTCAATATGCTTGGTTCAGTAGTAGCTCTTGTTATTCCTCCGTTATTAATAGAATATGGAAATGTGGATTCTTATCGAACTCCAATTATGATTCTAGTTGGCGTAGCTCTAGTAGGTTTTCTTTTTTCTATTTATGGAATTCGTGATTATAAAAGAAAAAGAGATGAAGAAAATGTTGAGATAGAAAAAATAATCAACAATGAAAAAATTAGTTTTAGAAAATCTCTCTCTACAATTCTGAAAAACAAAAATTTTGTAGCTTTTATGGTAACCTTTAGCTTATCTCAAATTGCTTTTCTTACCTTAATGGCAGTTGTTAGATATGTTAACAAATGGATATTAATGGAAGATGCACAATTTGAAACGTATTTCAATGGAATTGCATTTGGAGTAGGTTTACTGACGTTTATAATTTGGGCAAAAATATCTATAAAAAAAGGACCAAAGTTTGTATATATAGTCAGTGGAATTATTTTCTCTACAGCTCTGTTTCCATTAATTTTTGCAAAACAAGGCTGGCAATGGATAGTGTTAATAGTAATGTTTTTTGTAGGTTTTTCAATCTCTGGTCTACTTCTAGTTCCGGATGTTCTGATATCAGAAATTATCGATAAAGATAGAAAAGAAACTGGAAAAAGAAGAGAAGGAGTCTTCTATGGTTTTTATGGATTCGCGATAAGAATATCACTTGTTTTTCAATCATATCTAATTTCCATAATACTAAAAGCTACAAAGTATGATCCAAGTGCTGAAACTCAAACAAGATTAGCGAAAATAGGAATTAAAATACTCCTGGTTGGAGTACCTGCATTTTGTTTTATTAGTGGAATACTTGTTATGATATTCTTCTATGACTTATCTCGTAAAAGATTGGAAGAAAAGCATGGGAAGAAACTGTCTAAGTTATTCTAAACGAAGAAATAAAACAAATCATATTTATCTATCAAAATAAAGCAAACTATAAAGCTACTCCAGATAAATAATCTAAAAAAATCAACCCACCTAAATGGAAGTTTTCTATAGTGAGTTCTCTTTTGAATTCCTAAACCTTTGAAGTATAAAGATTGTGCTAGAAATTCTGATCTATAGATTACTGAAGCAATAAAGATTGCTAATACTCTTGGTAACCATCTCAGAAAGAAACCTTTGATTTCACCTCGAATTTTAAGAGTTGTAAAAGTATCTTCAGCATCTTTAGCTATTCTAGGAATCATCATTAAAGCTAGAGAAGGAATCAATGCGATTTTGGTGGGGATTTTTAATTTTTCAAGACTTCTTGTCAAGTCTGAAGGATTAATAATAGAAAAGAAAAAGGAAAAACCTAGACCACCAACAAGCAAACGCATTAAAACACGATATGTAATTTCCCAACCTCCAAAGAGGTAAGTTAACCCTCCTAGAAATATCATAATTGGTAAAAGAGCCCATAAAATGCTTAAGGATCCTCTAATATTTCTAAAAATTACATTTTCAAAAATTATGAATATCAACAAAAGTGCTAACACCCAGTTTTTATTTAGAATTAGAAATCCAAATTGAATTGATATGATAATAATTCCAATTAATGGGTGAATTTGAAGTTTATCAGGTTTGTACAGAAAACCATCATAGATTCTCTTTAACATAAAGGACATCTATTCAACCTCCTTAAGTAATAAATTGAATTCTTCGGGATTTAGAATTTTAGGAAGAGAGATACCTGTTTCTTTTTCCAGTTTTTGAATCAATCTTACAGTTTGATTAGGTATCAGATTTGTTTGTTTTTCCAACTCATATAGAACATCTCGAGGAAGCCCATCTAAACATATATCTCCATTTTCTATAACAACCAATCTATCCAAAGATGTTACAATTCTAGGATCATTAGTTGCAAGAATGACAGTGTTTCCATTTTCTTTTGCTGTTTCAACTAGTTCAAGTAGAATTCTTCGACCCTTTTTGTCCAAAGCAATTGTAGGTTCATCCAACAAAATAATATCTTTGTGAAAGTGAAATGAATTTATCAAAGCAAAAAGTCTCCTCTCTCCTTCACTCAAATGATAGAGTTTCCTTTTCATCAGCTTTTGCATTTTGAAATTGTTATAAATTTCTATAACTTCCTCATTATTTCTAAGCTGTCTTTCTAAATCTCTTATGGGCGTAGGTCCAACTAGAAATAGTTTTGCGTTTTCAGGAACATATATGCAATCTTTTTTTCCCTTTCTGACATTCTTGATTTTTCTTCCTTTTATCCAGACTTCACCTTTTCTTGTTTTTTCAATTCCCAAGATGACCTTCATCAAAGTAGATTTACCACAACCATTTATCCCCATTAATCCTATAGATTCTCCTTTCTTGAATTGAAGATTTACATCCTTCAATATCCAGTTAGTTTTGTTGTTATATCTAAAATTCACTTGATTCAAAGAAATGGTTGTATCACTAGATGTTTCATTATCTAACTTATACAGCTTTGAGATATCCATATTTTTAATTCTTGAGATTATTCTTTTCAAATCTACTTGATCTTCAAGAGAAATTATTTTTTCTTTATCTTTGAAATCTATCAGAGATAGTTCTGGTGGGTCAATATCTTCTAACAGATCAATATTATTAGATGGATGTCCATCACTAACTATCTCTCCCTTTTTTAAAATAACTAACCTATCAGCTTTTGTCACAATATAATCAAGGCGGTGCTCAAATGCAATAACTAAATGGCCATTATTAGCCAGTTTTCGCAGAAGTTCAACCAGTTTGACTTCTGTTTTTGGATCAATCCTTGCTATAGGTTCATCTAATATAATGATAGGGGGAGCAAAGGCTAGAGCAGATGCTAAAAAAACTCTTTGCAATTCACCAGAACTTAGCTCAGGAATTACTCTTCTTTGTAGTGAACTTATTTCAAGTTCAGTCAAAACTTGATTAAGTCTAGATATAATTTCTTCCGAATCTAGAGCAAGATTTTCTAACAGAAAAACAATTTCTTCCTCAACTAATAATGATGTTGTAAAATCACTTGGATATTGAGGAACATAACCTAGTAAGCTAACAAGTTTATCTCTTGTCAACTCCTTAAAGGAAATTCCATTATAGGAGATTTCACCAGAAATCCTAGCTTCAGTGAAATTGGGGATTAAAGTCATTAGAACTTGAGCAAGGGTGCTCTTACCACTCCCGCTAGGGCCTGCTACAACAATGAATTCTCCTCTAGAAGCTTCTAAATTGATGTTTTCCAAAGCATATTCTTTACTAGTTGGATATTTTACATTTAGATTCTCTATCTTTAGCATTGTTGCACCAAGTTGTTTGAGTACTAGTCTTCTTCTTCATCCAGACTCACTATTTCCTCTTCAATATCTACCTTCAGAGAGCGTCTTAAAATTCCTAGATCACTTAGATAGGATACAATTGGAATCACAAGTGAAGCACTTAGTACTACTTGTGCAATGTTGAATGGTATTTCGGATGCAGCAGCTCCAATAGGATATCCTAAGATATATCTCTCATATATGAAATATCCAATTACCATAAATGCCCCACCAACAATACACGCAAGAGCCATTTCCCCTTTCTCTTTTAAAAAAGTAATAACTATCAAAACTAATATGCTCAAGAAAAGAGAGATTATTAGAAAAACATAACCTGGTACAGTTATTTCAAATGTTTTAGTAGTATAAAATGAAAAGCCAAATACAAAATCCTCTTTCACATAAAAAGCTGAGATACTAACTAATACACCGCTGGAAACTCCCATGAAGAAGTTTTTCATCTGACTCGGCAATTTGCGACCATAATGGAAAATCAAGCCTACTAAAAATCCTTCAACTAATTTTATAACAGCTGTTCCTGGTGCAAAGAAACCATAACCAAGTGCTAAATCGGCCATTGAAGCCCCCACACCTCCAGCAATAGCGCCAGTTATTGGTCCTCCAATTAAAGCAGCTAGATAGATAAATACTTCACCAATATTGAAAAATCCACTAGAGGTTGGAATTGCAATAAAGAATATCGAAGTTGAAAGAAAGACCAATCCAGTAAAAGTCACAATTAATGCTAAATTTCTTATTGAAGTAACTTCTCTCAAGAAGACTTCTCCTAATCCTGCTTCCTTCTCCATAATCATCACATCTAACGTATATTCAAGTTACAACTTGAATAACTCATTATAACTTTTTTGGTGCGCAGTAAGTCTAAAAAAAATCTATAATAGATTTTTACGATTACTTTAGTTTTCTAAAGCATTAAGTATTAATAAATACGTACAGCATAGCATCTTGGCGAAATCTATGAAGGCAAAGAACCTATTTATCGGCTTTAGTCTAGCTGTTCTTCTGATTTTTACAATGCAACTCGCATCCTCAAATCAGACAGTTAGCACTGGTAACGAATATTTCTCATTCTTCAGTTCGGGAGATACTGATCATGAGCAAATCCATGAAAGATATCAACTAAACAATCGTTTAGGGGATTGTGATGGTGATTGCGATGGTGATGGCGATTGCGATTGTGATAATTTGTGTGATCAAATTCAAGACATGATTAGAGACAGAATTAAAGATAAATTACAAGATGGAAGCTGTTCAGATTAGAACATTATCCACTTATGTACTTTTTTTGATAAATTTACACTTAGTTTCTTTTTAGTGAAAATTGAATATTTTTAAAGAAAATCTATGAGATTTCTCATTTTTTCTAAGGTTTCAAAACCTTTCTTTGTTACTTTGAACTGCTTAATTTTGGTGTCTTGTTCAGATAAAACTATCAACCCTTTCTCTTTAAGTTCATTTAGATGCTGATAAATAGATTGTTTAGATTTAGCTCGCCCTAAGGATTCCCATAGAGAAATTCCATACGTTGCTTTACCTTCTGAAATAAGATTCAATATCTCGAATTTAGTTGTAGAACTTTCAGATAATCCCCAGACAACTTTTCTTTTATCTCTCAATTGAGTAGCATATATATTAAGTGCATTAAAACCGGATCCAGAAAGAATCGCAACACTATGTTGAGGATTTATTTCTTCTTCTTTAATCAACTCATCAGCAGCTGCTAAAACAGAAGCTGAAGCTGGTTCAATAAATAATCCTTCCTTTTTAGAAAGATTCAATGCTTCCTCAATCATCTGTTGAGCATCAATTTCTATCTCTTTTCCTTTAGAAAACTTAATTGTTTCTTGTACTTCCTTCAAAAGAAAGGGTTGCTCAATTTCTAAGGATTCAGCCATGTAAGCACTCTTTGTTTTCTCTAAAGATATTGCATAGATTCTGGGTAGTTCTTCTATCCATCCTGAAGCAAGTGCATCTTCTAATCCTCTATAGATAGAATAAATAAGAGATCCAGAACCTCTTGGAACAATTAAAGCATCAAATAACTCTTTTTGCAAGACAATTTCTAGTCCTAAGGTTTTCTGTCCTTCAATAGCTAAGAGATTATTTTCAGGAGTTGCAAGATAAGCAGAGGTTTCTTTACTAAGTCTTTCAGCTTCAGCAATAGATTCTTCTACAGAATCACCTTTTTCAATTACATTACTACCATAGACCTTCAATTGTTCAATTTTAGATAGTTCCAAATTCTGGGGAACAACACTTAAAGATTTTATTCCTGCTTTTGCAGCATAAGCAGATAAACTGATGCTAAAGGATCCTGTACTTGCACCAATTACTTGAGAGTATTTTTTCTTAACAACATCTGAAATGATTAGAGAACTAGCTCTATCTCGAAAAGAACCAGTAGGATTTCGGAATTCTAACTTCAAACTTAAATCTGCAAGATTCTCTATATTCTTAACTTCAATAAGTGGTGTGTTACCTTCATACAAAGAAATAGGCTTTGGGTATTCTGGAAGAAAATCTCTAAATGACCACATAGATGTGAGAGAAATATCAGATTTAGATGGACCTCGAATTGGAGTTACAGATAGCAGTTTCTCACAAGTAGGACAACGTAATGAATCCCCTATAAGCAAACTTCCGCACTCTTGACAACTATCTGGTTTTTTCCACATCTAAAAATAATAGGTAAAAAGCTATTATAACTGTATTGTATTTGCTCTTCAGACAATACCGGACGGTTCTTCATCTTTGTCTATTAGTATCTCGCATGAACATAGATCATCAAAAATTGATTCAATTTGAAGAGATAAAGGATCTTCAAAATCCAAAAAAAAGTTCATATCTTTCTTCTCTAAGCTGTTGAATAACTGTATAAGAATATCTCTTTCTTGCTTTGAATTTACTACAATGTGCATAGCTTCATTGTATTTTCATTAAACAAAAATCTTTCTGAAATCAAAAAGAACGGAAAGTAAGTTAATAGTTTTCTTTTGTCAGTCTCATCAGATTTAAAAATCATATTAACGAAGGTCATTTGTAATGATTCAAGCTGTTTACATTATTTCAAGAACGGGTATTCCGCTATATTTTAAGGAAAGGATACCAGAAGAAGATGATGTAACCAAAATTACTTTATTTTCTGGAGTAATTTCTGCAATACGTTCAGCATTGATTGAATTAGATGCAGGGGAAGCAAATTACTTTACAACTCAAACCCATGAAGTCTATATAGAAGCTACCAACAATTTTGTTGTATCTCTTGTAAAAGATATAAAGGATGAATTTGAATCAGAAGCAATTAACGCAATGATTGCAGATGTGATAACACAGATTACTTTTAATTTTGAAGAACTTCCAGAAGCAGGAATACTAAATGCTGAGGAAGAAGAAAAGATGACGACTATTATAGATGAGCTCATGATAAAATGGGATGAATCAGCTAAAGATAGCTCAGCTCTAAAGAAAATAAAAGAATCATTTTGGTGAACTCAATAGTTTGGATATCAATTAGGAATCAAATGCCAATATTAGCAATAATTATAGACTTTGTGGATATTCGGGATACATATTCCCAGATTGGGTAAAGAAGCTAAACTAAGACTTAGTGACTAATTCCAATCGCTTTTTCCAATTTTCTTTAATGAACAGTGTTGATTTATAGAAAATATTTTAAAGGAGTATTAACAGAGCTTACTAAATTAAAGTAGTGAAGAAATATGCCAGAAAAGATATGGAGCTATTGTGAAGGTATTCCTGATCAGATAGAAGTACCACTAACCAGCGTAGTAGAAATGTTTTGGAAAACAGCTGAAGAGTTTCCTAATAGAGATTTAACAGAATTTAAGGGAAAATATAAGAAATATTCAGAGATGGAAGAAGAAGTGAATAGGTTCGCAAATTCTCTTAAGGATTTAGGAGTTAAAAAAGGAGACAGAGTAGCTTGTTTGATGCCAAATTGCCCACAATATATTGTGACATTTTTCGCAACAAATACATTAGGAGCAATATTTACAGCGATAAGCTCCTTGTATACTCCAAAGGAAATAAGATATCAACTACAAGATAGTGAAGCAAAAGTTATAGTTACACTTGACCTTTTTCTAGACAAAATAAGAGAAGTACAAGATGATACCAAACTTGAGCACGTCATAGTATCTTCGGTAGGAGATGAGCTACCAGGAATTACAGCTTTTCTGTATAAGAATGTAATTGCAAGGAAAAATCCTAAAGTAAAAGATGAACTGGTTTACAAAGATCTTCTTAAGAAAGGAGAAAATAAGAGAATAGAAACAAAAATCGATGTAAAAGAAGATGTAGCTTTGCTCCAGTATACAGGAGGTACTACTGGAATCATGAAGGGCGCCATGCTCACAAATTACAATCTTATGGCTCAAGCTACTATTTTACCTTATTGGGACATATGGTTACCTTCTCGCCCTGAAGGTCAGTATCGAATATCTGGTTGTCTTCCCATGTCCCATATTTTTGGATTTTCGACCTCTTTTCTCTGGACCATAGCCGTTGGAGGATTACTTTATCTCATTCCCGATCCAAGGCAACTTGAGGAAGTTATGCAGAGCGTATCCAAACACAAGATTCATTTCATGTTTGCTGTCCCTATTCTCTATCAAAAAATAGCTGAACATCCTAATATAGCCAAATATGACCTTTCATCCCTTTACATGTGTATTTCTGGTGGTGAAGGTCTGCCAAAATCAACTTGCGAGAAGTTTGAAGAAGTTAGTAAAGGATTATTAATTGAAGGATATGGACTTAGTGAAAGTTCTCCGGTAACTCATGTCAATCCTGGAAATAAGGAATTACGTAAGCTTAATGCTATTGGTATTCCAATTCCTAACACTTTAGCAATGGTTGTTGATCTTGATACCCAAGAAGAAATCAGTGACCATGGTAAGGAAGGAGAACTTTGGATTCGTGGTCCTAGTGTCATGAAAGGATACTGGAATAACAAAGAAGCTTCAGATGCAGTTCTAGTTAAGGGTTGGTTAAGAACTGGTGACATTGTTACTATGGATGAAGAAGGTTTCTTCTCAGTTGTAGACAGAGCAAAAGATATGATTATCGTGTCTGGTTACAAAGTTTGGCCTAGTGATGTTGAAGAAGTTCTTTATGCACATCCCGATATCAATATGGCTGGAGTCGTTCAAGTCAAAGATGGAAATACTGAGAAAGTTAAAGCTTTTCTAGTTGCTGAACCAGGATCTAAAGAATTATCTCGTGATGAAATCAAAGCTTACAGCAAAGATAAATTAGCTCCTTACAAAATACCAACAATTATTGAGTACAAGGAAGATTTACCAAGAACTGCTGTTGGAAAAGTCTCACGAAAAGATTTACGACAAACTGATACTACTTCTAGAGTTACTACTAGAGGGCCTGACATTAAACAAGAAGTCATTAAGAAATAGTTGAGTTTATTTAAGAATCCAATATCTCTTCTATCCTCTTTCTATCTTTTTCTTCTAGAAGATCAAGTCCCTTAATATTTTTCTTCTCAAATCTTTGAAGGAATACGCATTTCTCATGATGCCATCTATAGTTTAAGTGATCTTCAAAATAATGAGGTTCGCCTATTCTTATTGTATCCTTCTCAATATTTGAACCACACTTTCTGCATTTAGCACGACTACTTTTTGCATATTCAATTTTCCACTTCTCTTCTCTATCGTACATAGTAGTTTTAAAGTCCTGATTTTCCATGATAGAATTAATAATCTCAAAGGGATTCCCTCCTTCTAACGCAGTTTTGTCTATCTTCAAGTGGAATGTATCGTGATTGGACAGAATGAAACCCAATTGTGCGGGTTTATCAATAATAAGCTTTTTCTCCACCATTATTTTTGGAGGCAATTTTTCGAAATCAATAATATATTTTGCACAAGCTTTTGACATTAGTTTACTCAGTTCTCTTTTACTCATTGTTTGTAGCTTATTGCCATCAATTATCCCATAAGTGGTCTGAATGACTGTTCTATCTATGTCACTAATGTACTCACGTTCTTTGAAAACAACAAAGGATTTATCTGGAACTTCATCAGTAATTTCTACAATTTGAAATGAATCAGGATCAATAAAATGACCCCATTCATTATCGGAATCAAGATTAATCTTCATATTCTATCATCTACTAGCTATGACCAGCATATTATTTAATTTTTCTACAAATAAAAGTATAAAAAACCAACTAAAATCTATTTAGTGAAAATTAATCTTATCCACCTGGTGTTCCATGTGAAAAGGCATCATTCCACATATGATCCCAGATGTCTTCTTCAATGAGTGTCTCTTTTTCAACTATAGTTTTATAGATCCACTTCATTAATTCATGATGTCTAAGTTCATCCTCATAGATTGCTTTTATTACAATCTTTTCTTTATTATCAATACAGCATAGACCGTCTAGATATTCTTTATATTTCTTTATTGCTAGAGCTTCAAGTTCCATATGTTCGTGTATTGCATGAGCAATCTCCTCAGATACCTTCTCATCAATTGCTGGACTTGGTCCGGTTAATCTATCAAGTAAAGCTTGCAGCATAGTTTCGTGTTTTTGGGAATCTAAAGCTACAGCAAGAATCATCTCCCTTATTAATGGATTTTTAAGACCTTTTACAGCTTTTTGGGCAGCTGCAATGATTTTCTTTTCAACTTCAATTTGATCTTTAAAAAACTCAATTCTTTCTTTTTCACTCATTAATTACACCAGTAGTTTGGATAAACTTGGAATTTCCTTAACTTAACATTATATAAATATTCACAAGAATCAATAAAAAGGTACGAATATCAGATTCTTTTTTGAATGTTCAATTGAGCAGTCAATTTTTTGAACACCAATTCATCAAATTGAATTTCATAACATAAGTGATTCTTATTCAGAAACCATTAAATACTCTCCTTGTGTTCGTTCTTTTTGGAGAGAGTTCACATGTTAAATAAAATCAAAATTAAAGAAACTACGGCTAACCAACAGAAATATGCTGGACTTATGTTCATTTTCGCAGCTTTGATTTTACTTGTTGGTTCCTTTATGATATACGTAAGTGCATTCCTAGCTCTATTGATCATAGGTTTAGTCTTGATTCTATTAGCTATAGGTTTTATAGTGTTTTTCTTAACAAACGTATTAGAATTAAAGCCAGATGCTAGTACTCCAATCAATATCGCACGATTTGGATTTATCTTCTACCTGATAATTCTTTTTGTAGCAAATATTGGAGGTCTATTTATTATACCAGGTGTTTCTACGATAGTAACAGCTGTCTTGCAAATTGTGGCACAGTTAGTTGCTTTTGTTGCACTAAATGTAGCATTCAAGAGATTTAGTGAATTACTAACACCAGCAGATAAGATAGATTCACCAGTTTTTGTAATCTATGGCTGTTTTGGCTTATTTGAATTTATAGTAGCTTTGATACTTAGTTTTTCAGGAAATTTTGGATTAATATACGCATTTTTATGGATAAATACTATTCTTTCATTCATTCTGATGCTTGCATTGGGTATAGTCTTAATATTAAATTCAAATAAACTACTAAAATATATTGAGGGAGCAACAATAGCTCCAACTACTGTACCTTCAGATACACCTAGTGCTAAATATTATACTGGAACTGAAGAACTAAAAGAAGAAATATTTTGTCCAAATTGTGGAAGCAAATTAGGTGAAGATAGTAAATTTTGTCCAGAATGCGGTGCTACTTTACAGTAGTTATTTCTTCATTTTTTTTCTATATTTTTCTTTTCTTTCGATATTATTGAAAAATTTTTAGTCAGTACATTTCTTCTTCTTGTATGAGTTTAGCTGCAGCTGTAATTGATAAAGTTGGTATAGAAGGAGAAGTGATTAAAAAAGCTGCTCCTGTTGCATTTCTAATGACACTTTCAGTTTCCGCTGTTTGTTTATGTTGGGCTAATGGTTATGCCTGGTGGCAATGGGTAATAGTTTTCGGAATATTTATGGCAATTATAACAATTATTGGAACCTTGCTTTACTTCCATAAGGGTAAAGAAGAAAGTTAACTCCCTACTATTATCTGATGCAATAACTTAATTAGATAAAGCAGTAACAGAACAACTCCTACACTTGCAAGAATATATCCTAAAATAATAGCTGTACCTAAAGCCCCTCCTCCAAGAATGTCAATAATTTTATGAATCAATTTTACTTCAGAAGTTTCTTCCATCATGCTCTAAAAGAAATCGTGTATTTTAAACTTTTCTCAGAATCAATCATTTATTCTTTCGAGAAAACTATTTATTATTCAATGAAATTGTAAAACATAACAAAAACTGGGACATATATGATGGATGAAGAAGACCTGTTTGGTGAAATTTTGTATGCCCACTATAAAGGTGAAGATAGTGCTCATGTCATTGAGAGAGATGATGGTTACCTAAGTATATACGAATCAGCTTCTTTCTATTTTAGAGAATTTAAAGATTGGTCAGATTTAGAAAAAGAAGCTATGTACTATGTAGGAGGTAAAATTTTAGATGTTGGTTGTGGAGCAGGAAGACATAGTCTTTACCTCCAAAAAAACAAGTTCAACGTTCTATCAATTGACAACTCCCCAGAAGCAATAAAAGTATGTAAGTTACGTGGAACAAAAAATGCCAAATTATTATCTTTAAATGATATTCAACCAAATTTAGGTATGTTTGATACAATAATAATGATGGGGAACAATTTTGGGCTCTTTGGAAATCCTACAAATGCAAAAAGACTTTTGAAAATATTTTACAAAATTACTTCAGATGAAGCCGCTATAGTTGCGCCCTCTGTAAATACTTATAACACTAAAAATAAAGACCATTTAGATTATATTGAATCGAATATATCTAGAGGTAGAATTGGAGGACAAGTTATTATAAGAACTAGATTCAGGAAACTAATAAGTTCTTGGATGGATTTGTTGTTAGTATCGCAAGAAGAAATGGAAGAGATTCTTAAAGGGACTGGATGGAAGCTTAAACATATTCTGCAGGAACAAGAAGGTTCAGCATCTTATATCGCAATTTTAGGTAAAGTAAATTCATAACTGAGATGTTGTAATGATGAAAATCACAAGAGTCGATCTAAAACTAAAATTGAACCCCCGGGAGCAAAACATGTATGCTTCAGCTTTTTTAACAATAAGGAATCCTTCACCTATCATAGATTTAATGATAAATAATGAACTCCAGTGGTTGGAGGTTACATCTGAGTTTAAAGGTAAAAAAACTTATTTTACGCCTGAAGAGAAATCTGTTCTTGAAAATCACTTTCTCAAGTCTGTAAAGGTTTGGTCAGTAGAACTTCCTGAAGAAATGCAAAATCTTGATGAATTGCTGCTTTCAGTAAGATATTCTGGTCAAATAGAACCTGATTCGGGTTCAACTAACTATTTAACAGCAAAAGGTGTTAAATTGGGTTTATCCGCTGCTTATTATCCCCTTATAAACATAACAGATAAGTTAAGCTTTTCATTAATACTTCAAGGACCTAAGGGGTGGTCTTGGATCATGAATAGTGAGAAACTCAAAGATTGTAATTGTGAAATATGGGTAAGTGATGAACCAAAAAATGAATTATACCTAGTCGGAAATCCTGAAGATAAAAGATAAAGATGAACTGGTTAGGAGAAGAAACACATTTTTATCTCATAAGGTTTGAAGCTCATTTCAAACTGATTGTCTTTTATATCATCTTTTTCTATTATTTTACCATCTATTTTGAGTTGCTCAAACTTTGTAAATATAGAATTTACTTGAAAAGTTGATGATTCACTCTCTGAGTTCAAATTGTAGAAAGTTATACATAACTTGTCATTTCTTTTCCGCATTGAAGAGATTCTTATCCATGGATTAACAACATGTAAAATTGATTCAGATATTTGTTTCTGAAGATTCCTATTCCGAATTAAGATAGACCAAGGTTTTAAGCAGAATGATTCAGAATGATTATCACTTTCATACATAGGTTCTTCTCTAGAATGAATGACAAAACCATATTCAAAGGTATATTTTTCACCAATTTCTTGAGCTCCAGGTGTCTCTAAAAATGGTCCAGCATGCATTGGTCTTTCATCATAATCTGCTCTGGAAAGAAAACCTACACATCTTAAAAGTGTTAACGCTACTCTGGAATTATTAGCTAGTTCAACTTCAGGTAACCCTTTATTCATTAGTGAGAAAGCTATATCTGAGCTGCTATCTTCTATTCTAATAAATCTCTTCTGAGCTTGAATACCAGAAGGTTGTTCTTCATAACTATCATAACTAATAGGATCACTTTTACGTTTTACTACTCCAAAATGTGTTGAAGTAAGTGTTTCCAAAGAGGAATAAGGTAAGTCAAAACATATTCTCAAACGGTGATCTTTTGCATAATTGGTCAAAGTTGTTTGTATATCTATTCTTGGAATATCTCTATAAAATCGAAAAACTGTTTTAACAGGAATAGTAACTTTACCTGCCCTTTTATCTCGATTCTCATTTAAATGTTCAAAAAGTTCTAGTGTCATATCCTGTACAATTTCGCTGAATAGAGGTCCTTTAATAGTTAGTTTTCTTTTCACTTTCTTTATTTTTACAATTTCAGGACCTATTCTTCCAAAAGTATATTCATCTCCCTTATCACCATAATCTTCAAATTTATGAAGCTGAGTAAATTCTGTATTCGTTCTTTTATCTAAGTAATTGAAAGTCCCATCTGAATTAAATTTAAGCTCATAAAATTTGGTTGTAATCTTATTTTTCGATGATAAGAATTCAGCATCATTTTCTAGATAATCCATTTTTTCTAGAAGTGTAAATTCGTTGAAATTCCAACTATTGAGAGGTGCTAGAACACCATAGTTTTGTTTTGACCCTAAGGATGCTTTAACATGATACTTTTTGTATTTCTTACTGTTTATTATTTCAGCTGCTTGCTCCTTAAATTCATCTACATCGAAATCTCCAAGAGGAACATTTCCACATAAAAGAGTTACATCACATATCTCAGGATTAATATTATCAGAGATATATACCTCGTTAAGGTAATAATCTAGAATCTTTCTTCCAGGTAACAATCTGAAACCTGATTTTAGCACAAGAGGGGAAAAGGTGTTTTCAAACAAAATTTCCTCAGAGGGATTTAAGGATTGAACCATATAATTGTTACCTAAACTATCCTGTAATCCAACTATCGGTTGTTTTGCAGGGGTAGAGAAATCAAAGAAAGATAGATTGTCAGAATTATTAGTTGGATTAAAAACATATAGTTTTGATTCATCTCCCTCAATTTCAAGCTTATCTAACTCTTCCTTTAATTCATTTAACTGAGATTCTCCTATGCTTTCAGCCCAATAAAACCTTGATTTCATTTCTTCATGTGTTTGATCTATTGAACAACCACAAATACCATCATGGGTTTGGTTTTTCAATAACCATTTCCATGCTAGATTCAGATAGGATGTTGGATAATCATAGTTGTTGAATAACCAAAAATAAGTGATTAAAGGTTCCACATAGTGAACAAGTAAATCTTCAATTTTCTGGTTCCACTGTTTTATCCACATCCTCATGGAATAGGTATCTTGAAGAAGATGAGCCCTTGCAGATGAGCGAAATTCACCAGAATATTCAGGTATTAAATAGTTTGTTCTTTGAAGTGAATCTTGCAATTCTGTAACATAATTATCTAACAAACTGAGGTTGATTTCAGTGTTTTCAATATCTACAAGTTTTGTTAAGATATTCATATTTGGATTAGGAAACTGATGATCAGTTCCATACATAAGGAGATACAAAGGAACAGGGGAAAATTGCTTTAATTGTTCTATTTTGTTAACAATTGAATCTTTTAGATCAGTTTCATTATCAGGTAAGTCTGCAGCATTACCATAACCTTTTGGCATGTACACTCCAAGAATTGAATCGTGAGAGTAATAATCACTTTTCCATTTGAAAGGCACAGTAATTATTTCAGGACCTACCCCTCTCCAAATAACAGCTGCTTTGAACGAAGTAAGATTTGAAAGGATTTGAGGAATGGCTCTTGTATGTCCAAATTGATCTGGAAGATATCCAATCTGCATTAAAGGTATGTTTAATTCCTTAGCTAAATCAATACTTATTTCTAAATTACGAATGAAACTTTCTTGACCTATCAACCATTCGTCAGGAAGTAAATACCATGGACCAAGAGCAATTTTACCTTCTCTAATCAAGTCTAGAAGCTCATCTTTTTTCTCAGGACGAATTTCAAAATAATCTTCTAAAACTACCGTTTGACCATCAAGCATGAAAAAATAATCTTTCTTCTTAGTTATTTCAAGCAAATCATCAATAAGTTTGACTAACTGAACTCTGAAACTCTGAAATGGGAGATACCATTCACGATCCCAATGTGCATGAGGAACAATAAAAACTTCTCTTTTCTCTTCTTTCATCTTTCTTACCTAACTTCTTAAGTTGATTATGTGTATCAGTATATCTTTTTTTTGCTGATACTACACCAATTTTTGATAGAAGATAAAAAAGAGAGAAATTTTTATTTATTGAGAAGTTCTTTAGCACTTTCAATGAGTTTTTTCGCTGAAGCTGGTCCTATACCTTTTATTGGAGTAAGTTCTTCTACTTTTGCAAGTGCCAGTTGACTCGCATCCTTGAAACCTTCTTTCCTTAGTTCTACAGCTTTTTGACCAACTCCTTTCACTTTCTCAATTGGAAAACTTGCAATTTTAGCTTTTGTTTTATCTTTTTTCACTGGAACTGTTTTAATTTTGGTATACTCAATAATTCCTTTTATTCTTCCTAAATGTTCAGTCCTAATATCCTTATTCTTCTTACTTAGATCTGTAATGGTTTTTAGAATATCTTCACTTTGATTAATCATTTGAACAAATTCTTTTTGGTCTTTATTTGAAGCATCATAAAGCAGTCCTAACCCATTTATTGCATCTAAGAATGTGATAGTTGAATCAATAACAAGAAGTGGATGAGAAATTGCCATGCTTTTTCTAAAGGCTGTTTTAGCAAGAAGGAAACTTTTTTCATAATCTCCTTTCTTAATCATGATCTGACAATTTAGCAACATAGCAGCTAGTTTTTCTATATCGTTTAACTCAACACCTTTTTCCAACAAATTAAGCTGGTTCATTGCTTCATCATAATCCCCTTTCCCAAACAAATCCTCCGCTTGTCTCAACCCATCAAGATATACTCCGAACATAGTTAATCACCACTAATAGAGAAATATGACTTCCTTTCCTAGAATGTTATGGTAAAGTAAGTTTTAATGACTAATAAATTTTCTTGAAGTATTAAATAAGACAAATGATTTTTTTATATTGGAATGAATATTTCTTCAAAATTTTACAATCACTTTACGTACTATTTTATTGAAGTCTAGATTATTAGTGAAAAAGAAGAAAAAGAAAGAAAAGTCTCTACTCAATATCATTGAGATCTTTCGTAGGTGGTTTAAGTTTCCTCGGCCACCAATTCCATTTAGAGGCTAAACTCATAATTGCTGGAACTAAAATAGTTCTAATAATGAAAGTATCAACAAGAACTGCTAATGCTAATATAAATCCAAATTCATTTAGAATCATTACGCTGCTGAAAATCATCCCACTAAATGCAATTGCCATAATTACACCAGCCATACTTATGATTCCACCTGTTCTGTACAATCCTTTAATTACAGATGCTCTTTCAGTATAACCATTATTTCGATATTCTGACACCCTGGATAAGAGGAAGATGTCATAGTCTAAACCTAGGCCTATAAGAATTGAAAATGACATTACAGGTGTTGCCCAGTAGAGATGGTTGATGTCTTGTAAAACAGGAATAATGCCATCAAATATTCCTACATCAAAGATTAATGCCGTTAAACCATAAATCCAAGAAAGTGTTAATCCTATTGTTATTATCAGACGAAGTGGTATAAAGACCGATTTAAACATTAATGCTATTATAACATAAACTATGATTACAATAATTCCAATCATCAAGGGAAACATTTCGTAAACTAAATCTACTGAATCAACTATTTCAGTACTTGATCCTGCTAGATGGAATTTAAACCCAGAAGAATCTTCATAATCAGTCATTATTTCTCTTGTAGCTTTTATCCAATCTTCTACATAACTTCCAAATGGATCGAAACTTGGTTGTACATCAATCATAACTGTGGAATTGTCTCCGTTAGTATATCTATTGAAAATCATTTCTCTATACAAGATTGCACTTTCAGAGTAGTATGTTGTATCATTTACATTATTTATGAAAGGATAAGCTACGAAGAAAGGAATAGAGAATCCTTGTCCCCACGAAATCGTGATGAAAGATTGTTCTGTGATATCCGTTTGATTGGCTATATCTCTGATTAACGTTTGAGTTAGTGTAAAGAATGCAGGATTAATAATCCCATCAGTTTGATTTGTTTCTATAAGGATGTACATGGGAGCAAGAACACCAGGTTGAAATTCATCTTTGAGAATATCGAATGCCATGGTAGATTCAGCTTGTCTAGGAAGGATATGCACGTCACCTATTGATGTACTCATTTTCAACATCTGAATTGACATAGGTATGGCTACGATGAGAGTTACTACAATTATTGGGAGAGAATATTTGGTTGCAAACTTACCTATTTTGAACCAAATACTTTTCATCTGATTCTGAAGTTCTCTTTCTTTTCGTTCCTCTTCTGTCTTAGGCTTTTCTTCTTGCTTCTTCTTCAGTAATCTAAATTTAGAAAAGAAGTTACTAAACTGCAACAATAATGCTGGTACCAGTGTGAGGTTGATTAATAAAGTAGTCAATATACAAACAGCTGCACCTAACCCTATTGTCGCTAAAAGGCCTATAGGAAAGAATACAAGTCCAATGAAGCAAATTGCTAAAGTAATTCCTGAAACACCAATAGTGTGACCTGCATGCTCTAGCATCAATGTAACAGCTGAGAAATTTTCTCTCCCTCTGATTAATTCTTCTTTATAACGTGAGAGTAAGAAAAGAGCATAATCAAATGACAATGCTATTACTAGTGACATCATCACGCTTGGTACAAAACTAAACACAGGCATTGCTTTTGCAATAGGATACATTAAGAAAAATGATGTTCCAATTGAAAATGCAACACTTACAATAGGGATAATCATTAATTTGAAACTTTTCAACACCAATGCTAAAACGATAAGAGCTATAGGAAGTACAATGGAATCCATCACTATAATGTCTTTTTCTGAAGCTTCTTTCATGTCTTCAAATAGAATATGTGATCCAGTAAGCAAAATAGTATAACCATCAGGTTCTAGTTCATCTATGGTCAAGTCCAAAAAATCAATAAATGCGTTTAATTCTTCATCAGAAACTGAATTAACGTTGATTTCAATTATCATAGTATTATTTGAATCACTAACATATCCCATAGCTGCATCTCCCAAACCTCCACCAACTAAGAAATAATAACCATTAAGACTTACTAACAGATCTGCGTATTCTGAAAGTTTAAGCGAAGTGTTAAAGCTATTACTGAAATCTTCAATATCTGTATTAAGAACTGTACCATTGGGATTCTGAATTACTAAAACAATAGTTGTTTCTGTATCTATGTTAGGAAATTCTTCTTTGAGAATAGTATTTGCAATGAAAGAAGGAGTGTCTTCTGGAACATTAAAATCAGAACTAGTCTCAGAAATAAATTTTGGAGCTAGCCACACACTGAAGCCAATAATTATAACCCAAGCAATAATAATAAATAATTTGTATTTCTTAAGGAAGTTAGAATATTTTTCAACGAATTTCATTTGGACCCCCATGCTAAATTATGTTATTTCTTGATTAAAAACCGTTTTAAGGCTTCGTATCCTATTAAGGGGAATCGATTGTTTCATAAATAAACTTATAAAATGAGTAACTCCAAAACGATTTTTTGAAAAGATTCTGCTAGTTAGCCTTACTTCTCATAACTAAGTAGAATGGTTTATAAGAATTTCAATTTTTAATTAGATATCCCAATTGATTAGCTTTATATTGAGATAAAACTGAAAGGTTTTGAAGATGGCTCTAAAAGAGAAAACACCTATAAAACGGTACACAAATTATGTGATTTATGGTTCAGTAATGTTTCTTCTCATGGGTTTTATTAACCTTGCAGATCAATTAGTATGGTATCTATCAGCTCGAAATCAAATCATAGGTTATATTTTTATCAGCTTAACTTGTGTGAGTTTACTCCCTATTGCTTGGGGATTAAGAGAGATAACAGATATTTACTTTGTTGATCATATAACAAAAGCGGGACAACAAACAGCTAAATGGATTTTTTTCTATGCAGGTTCAATTCTATTTGATATGCTAACATTTGGTTTTCCATTAACTGCAGGTTTTGTAGGATTAGCTCTTATATTTGGTAGAGTAATTGCATATCTAAAAATAAACAAGCTTTTTGTGAAAATTAACCGTATTTTTGGTCTAAAAATCGGAAGTTTTTTCTATATTCTTTTTGCTTTCTTTGCAATTATAATTTCAGTTCTTGGTGCATTATCTAGCTATGCAAATGATGTAACTTTTGAGATCTTTCTGAGATTTTTTGATGGTTCTATTGAATCTCTTTTAATGATAATTGTAGGAGTAAGACTAATAATAGATATTACAAGAATTAAGAAATTTGTAGAAACTTCTAACATACAACCATATTCAGCAAAGAAAGCATTTTTGACAAGAGATAGATCAGAAACACCTGTTCTACAAACAACTAAAACACATTTTCAATCTACTTCTCAAATTGAACGATTACAGGAGAAAACTCAAGCTAGAACAGCAAGAATTGAAAGGATGAAACCTAAAGCTAAAACTGTTAAAGTTGCTCAAATTTCTAAACTGGACAAACCTAAAAAGAAAACAAAAACTACTTTTACTATATGTCCTAATTGTCAAGAAAGGACTGACAAATATATTGACCACTGTATGAATTGTGGAGAAAAACTACCTGAATTATCGAAAAGAAAGAGTGGTTCTCAAAAAGAAACTATTGCTCTTTCTGCTAGAAGGATTTTATCTCCAAAGAAAGAAAAAATACTACAACAAGTAACAATTGCTACATTCCTAATTGCTTTCGTTACTTATGCATTTATTTCAGGTGATTTATCGCTAATTATCTATGCGTGGGTTGTTATTGCTCTCTTTGCAACTTACTTGATCGTAAATTATATTATTCTATTTTTCGTAGGTAGAGGATTCGCAGTAACAACACTTCTAAGCGATATAGCATTCATGTTAATCATTATACCGATTTTGGCTACTATCTTAGCTTACTTTGCAGTACTAACTCTATCTAAGCTCACAGAAGCTGTTTTCCCATTTCAGATAATTCTTTGGATATTAAGTATCGCCATTTCTATATTAGCAATTTCACTGATTTTCAGATTTAAGGTCAAAGCTACCGATATGAATATTCGAGAGTACATAAAATACAGATTTGATTTTAAAGCAAGAGCTGAAGAACTTCAAAAAGAAAAACAAAGAGTGGAGAAAAAACGAGCAAACTTTGATAGCCTTGACAGAATAGAAGAACATATGACTAGACAGAGACAGGATAGTGTTATGGATTACAAGGATTTTGACTTCAAACAGCGGTTGAAAGATTTAGGTAGTCCATTAGCAAATGATGATGAAGAAGAGTAGAAAATATCTAGATTGTCTTCACATCGAATTCTGATTTTAAATCCGAAAAAATACTAAGCTGACACCTGACAAAAGAGTTTTATTATACAAGGATATTTAGACCTCATTCAAATGAATAATCGAGCTCCAAAACCAAATGAAACGTTTGCTGCATATTCACATGCTACTGCACTAATTTTTGCTATTATAGGGTCTATTTACTTGATTGTCCTGGCAAGAGAAAATATTGGTTTGTTAATTACCACAATTGTCTACTCGCTTTGTTTATGTTTTATGTTTGGAGCAAGTGCTCTTTATCACACCGTGAAAAGAGAAGATTTCGAGGAATCAGTTTGGAGAAAGGTTGATCATATAGCCATTTATTTTATGATAGCAGGGTCTTATACTGCTATATCTTATATATATACTGACGGCAATTTTAGGTGGACAATTATAGGACTGCAATGGGGATTTGTTATTGTAGGAACTATTCTCAAAATACTTTACATTAAAGTTCCTATTTGGATAGATGTTGGAATATATTTAGTAATGGGGTGGATGATTGTAATTAGGTTGGATTATATGTTTGAAGCTTTTCCACTTAGAATCTTTCTACTTGTTCTGTTTGGAGGTATAGCGTATACTGTAGGAGCAATTTTTCATGCATTGAACAAACAAAAACCATTCCCTGGAGTGTTTGTATTTCATGATATCTTTCATGTTTTGATTATAGTTGGAGCTTCAGTTCATTATAGTACAATTCTCGAAGCGGTTCTTTAGATAATAGTATAACAAAAGATATAATGATTCAGCTTCCTTTATATTATTGAAGAGCAAGGGATATTTGTGAGCTTAAAGTCTAATATTCGTCAAAAAATCGAATACCAATGTAACAATTGTGGTAAACAAAGGATTCTCTTTATAGCTTCTGCTCTTCAGAGTGAAAAGGTTGAATCTCACGGTTATACTGAATATGCTGATGTTCATATTTGTAAAGATAATGAATTACAGGCGATAAAGCTCTTTGTTGATACTAATTATGATGTAAGAACACAGGTGACTGTGGAGAGTAAACCAAAAACTGAAATCCCTGGAATTACAGAGATGTCTGGTTTAAGTATTCCTGTTCCCAAGAAAACTGAATTCCTTACTGAAATAATTGAACCAACTAAAGATTTTGGTGGGTATAATCTTTTTTGTTTAGAGATCAAAGATAAATTAAGACAACGAAAATATACTCTTAAAACAGAAAAAGAAGGGAAGATAGTAAGTTCTATATCTCCATTAGGGTTCATTGAAATCAAAGCCAAAGTATCTGAAGATACGACTGAAGAATTTACACAAGAATGGTTGATTAGTATAGCAAACACATTAGAATCCCTGGTATTTTTAGATGAGAATCTCTTGAGCTATTTAGGCATCTATCTGGATTATATGATTACTTCTAGACCCAAAGAAAGGGAACTCCTAGAATTAAACTTGCTTCTTCATTCCACAAAAGCAATCCCCCACTCTACAGAGGAGCACATCTCAATATTTGAAGAGCACGTGAATGAACTTTTTCCAGAGTTGAATATAGTCAGTTATCGTATGTACAAAACAATTATGGAAGCATGTTTTAAGAATGAACAACAAACTCTGATGAATGTTTTTGAAAATATAAGAGAGAAAATCTCACAGATTCAAGGATTTCCATATTTCATATCTGTTGTAAGTATCTTGGTATCTTTTGGTTTTATAAATTTAGAAAAATTAGAGTTTTATACTATAGGATAGTGATTAGATGGAATTTGATAAAGATATATTTGAAGGAAAAGAAGCTTTCAGTATTTTGAAATTTTTAAGCGATGAAATAGGACCAAGGGTTACAGGATCATCTCAAGAAGATAAAGCTGCTAAATATATTTTAAGTAAATTTGATGAATATAGTAAAAATAAATCGTCAATTAATACTTATTCTCACAAATTCTATTCAGGTAAAGAAGCTTCAGTAGCTAAGTTACCTGATGGGACTCCAATTCATGGAAAACCCATGTGGATGACAAAATCTACTCCTGGTGAGGGAATAGAAGGTAATGGTTTCTACTTAGGATCCGTCAATCAAATAGATGAGATCCCTTTAATAGCTGTTCAAGATAAAATTGTTTTTATTTTTTTCTCTAGAGATTTTCTAGAACCAGAGATTTTTACAGATTTGAAAAAACTCTATAGATTAAAGCCTTGTGGGGTTGTTATACTTAGTAATTATAATTCAAAAGCAACAAGATCAGATCCATTCATTGAAGATCAATCTATATTTGCACAGATTCCGACAATGATAGTACCAGCGAACTTTTTTAGCAAGCATAAAGATCACAATTTTTCAGGAAAATACATTCTAAAAATCAAAGGAATGACAGAAGAGGGAAAACTAAACAATGTCCTTTTTAAACATGAAGGAGCTAGAAAAGAAACAATAATAGTATGTGCGCATCATGATACAGTTGAATATAGCCCTGGAGCAAGAGATAACGCTTCAGGAATTGGAATACTTTTAGAATTAGCCAGTATAATAACTAGAACTAAAAACAACTATAGCTATATTTTTCTAACAATAGGTGGCGAAGAACAAGGTTTAGATGGTGTTTGGAAGTTCATTGAGAACAACAATTTATCAGATGTTATACTATGCTTAAATATTGATGGTGTTGAATCACTTCCAGGGTTTGTTGCCTCAATTGTTGCAGGAGATGAAGATCTCTTTAAAATAGTGAAAGAAATAAGTCAAATTAATGAATACCCAGCATTAACTATTAACAATACACCTAATAGCGGAGATAATATGGCATTTGCTCATGAAGGTATTCCTTCAATTATGCATATGTTCAAGGGTTCCACAGATGCAGGAATCAATCATACAGCTTTAGACACTTCTGAAGGTTTAGATGAAGAACCTCTTAAATTACTGGGACAATATTTGGTTAAACTAATCAATAGACTCGAGCTAATGGCAGAGGTTGAGTTTTCTGTAAGTATCCCTCTTAAGTTAGAGGAACAAACAGTAAATTATTTCAAAAGATTAGAATTGTACAATGAACATTAAAATTTATTCACAACGTTTCCTTTCAAAGTGCTACAAATCTTTTTATTTCATTATTCTTATTAATAATTAGACAATCTTCATTAAATAAGTGTCTGAGAGTGAAATCATTTGAATGAAAATGAAAAATCTTCTCAAAGTGCATGGAGAGCTTTACAGGAAATCTCCAGAAAAGAAAGGGAAAGAGCTAAGAAAATCTACGATAAAATAAAATCTTTAATTGACAAGTTTGGGTATTTCATCCCAACTCAAGTAGTACTTGATGAGCTTGGTTTCAAAACTATAGATGAGATGATTCATTGGGAGTTAGAATGGCTACCTAGAAAAGAACTTAATGTTAAGTTTGAATATAAAGATGATATGATAAACATAGAAAAAGATGCTTTTGATGATGAAGAGTTAGGCATCTATGAGATCCTCTAACATCTCTTCAAATCTTTCTAAACCTTTAAGGAGATAATCTTTTTCGGATCCTATACCTATTCTAAGATATTTATCCATACCAAAACAATCTCCAGCAACTATCAGTAAACTCTTCTCCTTTCGTAACCTATCTGTTAGTTCAGTAGAATTGATGTCAATGTTATATCGAATAAAAGACATAGCTCCAGCTTTTTGAGGAATGAAACTAAATAGGTGTTTTCTGGTTTCAAGCCATTCCAAGAAAAATTCAAGGTTATCATTTAGCAATTTTCTATTCCTAGATAAAATCATTGCCCTTTTCTCTGGTTGAAGAGCCCATTCAGCAATCTGTTGACTAAGTACACTAGGAGAGATAGTAGTATAGTCGTGATAAGCCCAAGCCTTTGCTGCAATATCTTCAGGAGCTACAACCCACCCCATCCTCAAGCCAGGTAAACTGTAAGCTTTAGAAAGTCCAGCAATAGCTAAGACTTTATCATATTTACCATAGAATGTGTCAATTTCTTTTCCATCAAGCTCAGCTCCTCTGTAAACTTCATCACTATGAATGAAAGCATCAGCTTCTTCAGCAAGATCTATTATGCAATTTACAGCTTCTTCGCATAAGATTGAACCTGTAGGATTATTAGGATTGCAAACAGAAATCATCTTAGTGTTCTTAGTAACTATGTCTTTCAGCTTCTCAAGATCAGGTTGCCAGTTGAGTTCTTCTTCCAAGTAAAATGGTTTTACATTTGCACCAAAAAACTTTGCTAATCCCCAAGTTTGCATATAGTTAGGGAGCATAAGAACATATTCATCACCCTTGTCTAAAATACTCCAAATGGAGATGAAGTTAGCTTCTGCTGAACCATTTGTAACAAGTACATTCTCTCTAGTAGAAGTTGGATAGAGTCTACTTACTGCATCTCGCAAATCAATGGAACCATTTGTTTGACCATAACCAATGCGAATATTGAGCAACTCTTTAAGCTGTTCAGGATCTAATAATTCTTCTAATGTAAACGGGTGAATACCACTCTCTGTAAGATTATATTCAACAAGATTTTCCCAAAGAGACTGTCTTCTTTCAAGTTCAAATGTTTTAATCTTCATAAACAAGATAACAGAAAGATGCTTACTTTATAAATTTTACAGCTAGAAGGGATTTCAATTAATAAAAGAAAAAGTTATAGAAAGTTTTCTCAAAGAATTTATATGTCATTAGAGGTTATGATATATTTACTAAGCTTTTTACAGCTTTGAATGGTGAATAAATGATATGTAACAATGATTTATGTGATTAGAAAGAAGATTCCTTTCTAATCAACCTTCTTTTTTATTCTTCTAAGTATGGCTGAGCGTCAACTTTTTCTCCTTTCTCTTCTGCCATTTTCTTCCAAGATCTAGTGTTTATCGATGTCATTAGATTGACTAGTGGCCATTTGTAGAAAATCTTTGGAACTAGGATTATTTCCACATTAGGATATTGAATTTCTGATACCAATGACTGTACTATGTCATTCAGTGCTTCTATAATATTTTTAGCAAATGAACCTATTTCATCAAGTTGTTTTCCAAATCTTCCTTGGATGCCTTCTCCCCCTCCTATAGCTAGACTTCCTCCCCATTTGAATCCTACAGTTGTTGCAAACTGATTGTATATAGGAATTACACCTTCTGAGATTTGTTCGGGTTCTGGTAAACCGCAATTGATGATTGGTATGAAAGTTTTATTTGATAGATTCATCTTCTCTTCAGCTATAATCTCCATTGTTTTTGTAACAATAGATGGCTGACAGTCATCATAAAGTGGTGCAAATAGTACTACAAAGTCTGCGGATTTGATTTTTTCAACCATTTCTTTAACTCGTTCTTCCTTATTGAGTTGCGTAAGAATTAAAATTATTTCAGATTCTATTCCTTCTGCTTCAAATAATCTCTTCATATAATCCGCTAGACTTGCTGATGAACTTTTCTTACCTCTTGGACTTCCATTCAGAATTAATACTTTACTCATAAGCTCATCTCCATTTTAGCTAAAAGCTGTTTAATGTTTGATCTGAATTGATTCTCTTTTTCATTTATTAGGAAAACTTCTGCTTCATGTTTTGGAGGGTGAAAATTAAGACTATGTCTTTCTATGAGATGCTTAAATAATTTAGCTTCTTTTTCATCTCTTTTTTCTGTTGTAGCTATTGCCAAAATTGAAGGATACTTTTCATATCGTTTGAGATGATGTGACTCTCCATTCTTTCTAAACACACCAGGTTGAAGTGTTCCAAGCAATCGTTCTAAAATCTTTTTCAATTCTGAAGAATATCCACCAAAAGTCAGTGGAGTTAGAAATACAAGTAAATCACTGTTTATAACCTTCTTCTTAATCTCCTCTCCGCGATCTCCTTTAACTCCAGAACATATTCCTGGAGTTGTATCCCAGCATTTGAAACAACCTATGCATGTTTTAATCTCAATCTGATTCATTATTAGAGATTCGGTGTCCATTCCGACATTTGTCAATTCTTCTTCTATTATCTTTTGAAAAGTCATTTGTTGATTCTTATTAGCCAAAGCACCATTGAAAATCACTGCTTTCAGAATTGTCACCTTTGAAGAGAAAAAGATCTCCTTAATATAAAACTTACTCGTAAAATATCAGAAATAATTCCAAAACTCAAAAAAGTAAATAAGTATAAACTTTCAAGACAATTGATGACAGTTACAATTAGGTTAGATGAAATCAAAGAGATTCTAAAGACTTTAGATCCAATTAAGATAATTGAAGAAGGTTTTATAGCTTATTCAGAAGGAAAGGTTACTGTTCCTCCTGTTGGAGAGATGATCTTCGATAATCCTCCTGGAGAGTGTCATATCAAATATGGATATATTAAGAATGACGATTACTATGTTATCAAAGTCGCCTCTGGTTTCTATGATAATCCTAAACTAGGTTTATCTTCCAGTGGTGGTTTGATGCTTCTTTTCAGTCAAAAAACTGGGGAGTTAATTTCTATTTTACTAGATGAAGGTCATTTAACAAACGTTAGAACTGCAACAGCTGGAGCTATAGCAGCCAAATATATGGCTCCAAGTAAAGTCGATAGGATAGGTATATTTGGAGCAGGAGTTCATGGACGATTACAACCAATTTATTTACAGAAAGTTCTAGATTGTGAAAATATCATCACTTGGGGTATTAATCAAGAGGAATTAGACATTTATGAAAAAGATATGAAAGAACTAGGATTTAATGTTGAAACCACTCAAAACCCAGAGGATATCACTTCATCATGTAATCTTATAGTAACTTGTACTCCTTCAAAAGAACCTTTAATCTTTGCAGATCAGATTAGAGCTGGAACTCATATTACAGCTATAGGTTCAGATACTTCAGAAAAACAGGAACTAGATTCTGCGATTCTCAAGAAAGCAGACCGATTAGTAGTAGACAGCATTGGACAATGTCTTGAAAGAGGAGAGAGTTTCAAAGCAATTACTAATGGTCTGATTACAAAGGAAAAAATGGTTGAATTCGGCAAAGTAATAGTTAATAAGAAGCTTCAAAGAGCATCTGATGAAGAAATTACTGTGGTTGACCTAACTGGTGTAGCAGTTCAAGATATTCAGATTGCTAAAGCTATCTGGAATGGTTATTCAAATGAAAATTAATCTGACTTATTATTATGCATTAAACATGAGGATAGACATAACAAAACTAATTGCCTTTGTAACTAGTCTTTTATTTTAGAAATATATAAACTAAATAATGACTGGAATTTCTGATCAATACATCTGTCCTAACTGTTTTACTGAAGGTGCAAGTGTACTTGAGAAGAAAGAAACTTTTCATCTAGATAATGATAAATTCTTTCAAATAGTCCATTTAACCCTTGTTTGTAAAGATGTATGTTGGCATAATTGGACAGAGTATTATAGGATTCTGCTTAAAGATTTTTCAGCGGAAGAAAAAATAACCGTTGTTCCATATTTTACTGATGAGATTATAAGTCCCGATCAAATTGAATTTAAAGAAAAGTAATGGAAAAATCTGTTTCCAATAATAATTAGTAGAATTTTAGTGATGAAATAGTCTTTAAAGAAGCTAAGTTTTATGAAGTATCAAGAAAGTTTCAACTAGATTTTCAATGAAGACAAATAAAGCCAATATTTCTTACCCACAATTTATATAAATATCTTTGACTTCGTTATTTAGTATAATTCATTGGAAGAGAATAAAACTAGAACCTAAATATGCAATTTCACTAGTACCTAAGAAACCTTGTAAAAATCTCTTTCTTTAATAAAAAAACAAAGTGATTAGATTGAAACTCAAGAAGAGAATGTTATTAATATCTTTTATATTTCTCTGTGTTGTCTCTGTACTCCCTGTAAGAGCTCAGATTTCAGAGTTTCCTCTGATCTATACTGAAGTAACTGATGATAGTGGCATACTAAGAAGCTATCCAATAATAGATGATGAGAACATTCTGCATTCATTTATTCATCTTCGTACTGACAAAAATAAAATTATTCATCACTATGTAAAGGATAATGCTACACTCCAATCTACATTTGCAATTAATTTTATAGAGATTGAGTTTATTGAAAGCTTCTTGTTTAATGGTAGTTTGTATCTTTTTTATAGTGAATATACTATCTCAAGTTTAAAACATTACAAGCTTTTTAGATGGTCAAATGAATCAGAATCTACAACAATAATCTCTTCTTTTGATGATATGGAACTATTAACTATAGATTATACACAGTCATTTTTTGCTAATGGTACATTTCATTTCTTTAATACTCACAGATATGGTTTTGAATTAATGCACTTTAATGTAACTCACTATTCTGGACTTACTAATTTTACTAGGGAAGAATTTTTTGTTGCAGATCCTTTACAAAGAGAGATTATTGATATAATTCTTGACAAGGATGACAGTATATGGTACCTTTTTCAAGAGTGGGCTGCACCCAATCACTTTGGCATTTTCAGAAATCTTGGAATTGGATTATTACAAAACCAAGGTTTAACTTTTGTTACAAATTTCTCATTTGAGGGTATTTTTCTTCAAGTTGCTAAAATTGAAGCATTTGTAGAAAACAAAGATATTTTCAGTATATTATTCTTTCATTCCAACACTATGTTTTATGGTTCATTTAATGGAACATCTATTAGTTATAGCACTCAAGAGCTGAAAACAAACTATCTCTTCGATAATTTTCTTCTTAGAAAGAACGAAAACACATACAAACTTTGTCTAATTACAAGACTTCCTATTAGCGGTTTCGTCTATCTCTATGAAGGAAATTATAACGGTATTACTTTGAAATGGGAATTTACTTCAGTTCCTACACAATTTCAGGTTTTGGAAAATAAATATGGATTCAATATAAATAATGAGCATATTGTTTTTCAATATGTTTCGATAATTCCTTCAAGTTTAGTGGAAAGACCAAAAGGATTTGATTATCGGCAAGAGAATCTAATGGTCTTAATGAGTATCTCTTCAGTAAGTGTCAAAGTAGACCCAATCTTCGACAATGTCGAGATCTTTAATATTTTTCAAAACTGGTACTCACAAAATTCTACACTTTTCATTCTATTAATTGTAGCTTTAGTGGGTATCACATCGTCCATTATCTACTACATAATAAGAAAAATTCCCAAAGTTAAGAAGTTCTTAATAGACACAGAAGAAGTAGGAAAGCATCCATTAAAAACTATAATAAGGAAAAATCTTTTGAGATACTTTAGGAATATCTTTGAAACTTTTAAAATTATTGGGTTTACCAACAGAAAAAGAACTATTCTTACGATATTTAGCTTGTTGATTACAGGTTTTCTGTTAAATTCTATACTTATAATTTCTGAATCACAACAACCTGCAATGATTAATGCATTTTATCAATCTCAAGATTTATCAGATAACCGAATGGTTACAGCAGAGTTTACTTCCACAATAGAGCATCTAGAAGATACTCCTTCAGGATTTACGCCTTATTATCATGAACTTGCAGAGGAAGAAATAGCAGAAATTTATTCAGATTTTGAGCTAGGTAAATACACAGAATCTATTAAATCTTCATATTTTGTACAGATTGCTGCGGGGATAATACCTACTCAATATTTAATTGCTTCATTTCCAAATGATACATCTGACGTTATTACTATGCTTCTAAAGGAAGGGAGAGCTCCTATACATCCAAATGAAGTTGTTGTTTCAACCGCCATTAAAAATCGGTTAAGCTTAAATCTCAACGATAGTTTCAATTTAACAATATCATCAGTTTTTCTTTATGAAGAAATTCCAGATAATTTCACTGTAGAAGTTTCCGCTGTAGGATTTTATGATCCACCTAAATCTTCTGAACTTAAAATAATTACTGACTATCAGGAACAACCTTATGATCTTTTCAGAAAAATAAGAATGTCTGCTCTGCTTACCATAAATGACAATCTGTTTCAAATATTTTCTTCTAGTCAGAAATTTGATTTGCTGATTCGGGGATATTTTCATATTGAATTTGACTTTGCTGATTTTAGAATGAAAGACAGAATCATTCTACTAGATGAACAAAGGACAATTGTAAACAAGACATTTACTTTTACATTCGATAGTTATTCTTCTATTACTATCTCAAATGAGATGCTGTGGTTGTTTGGATCTTTCAACAACTATTATTTGCAAAACATGGCTAGAATTTTGATTTTTGCATTTCCTGCATTATTACTCTCAATTTTCATGATAGTTGAATCTTCAGATTTATTCTCAACTAGTTACGAACAAGAAGTTGACATTCTAAGGAAAAAGGGAATTAGAAGAGGAAAAATCGCTAAATTGTATCTTTCTGTAAGAATTGTCGAAGCAATATCTGCAACATTAGTAAGCTTTGGAATTGCAGTTCTAACCGCAATTCCTCTTATTAAAATAGATGGTTTCTTAAGATTTACAAATCAAGAAACGGAATTAATGTTAAGTAACATAATTGTAAAAATGTTGATAGTTTTTGCTGTATTGATCACTATTTCAATTCCTAAGATTATATCAATTGCATCTGCAAAACGAAAACATGAAAAGGATCCAAAAAAAGGATCAAATCTTTTCAAAAAACTACCTTGGAGAGATTTATCATTTCTTATTCTAGGAATAATGCTTTTTCAAATATTCTACAATAGAACATATATTGCGTTTTTTACACAAAATGTTTCAAATTATATTCCATATCTCATTCTAACAATGCTAGGTGCATTATTTCTGATAGTGGGAGGTCTGCCTATTTTTATAAAAGTTCTTTCAATTGCATGGAGATTGCTAGGTTATGTCTTCTGGAAAAGTAGAAAAAACAAATTCAGTTACATTTTTGCAGAAATAAGCAAGGACATCAGATACTTTGAAAATATTACTGTGATCTTCTTACTTGTTATACTAATTATCATCCCATCTGTTGTGATACCATCCACAAAGGAAGAAATACTAACTCAACAAGCACTATTTCAAAACGGTTCAGATCTAATGATTTCAAATTGGTATGAAGCAGAAAATGTAAGTCAAGAAGAAATTAATAGCTTAGTAAAAGTGAAAAATTCCACACATTTAAGACTTTATTCAGTTATTTTTGGAGCTCTATCCAATGTACAAATATTAGTTATCAATACGTCAGATTTTTTGAGTACGGCATATCAACCAACTCAGGATGTTGTAGGATTTAATTGGACCGATTTACCAAAATTGGATAATAATTCGATCATTCTTTCGAATACTTTTGTTGAAAAATTTAAAATCTATCCTGGAGAAGAACTCTTACTAACAAGAATAGTTGATTGGATTGTGGTTTCATACAATGTTTCGATAATTAGCTCTTTTGAATTATTTCCAGTTTTTCACAATGAGAAAGATAGAGCAATAAATAATACACTTATTGTGTTATCTAGTGAATGTTTTGATATAGTTGAATCATTTATTTTAGGCTTGGTGCTAACAGCTGATGTATTACTAGTTCGTTTAGAGGACATAAAAGATGTGGACGAGATGAAGGAATTGTTATTTACAATGAGTCAGAATAGAGTGGTTTCTTACATTGATGTTAGAGAAACTCTAGCAACTCCTCTCTATAACATCTTTATTATCGAAATCTTTCTATCTTTGGGAGTAGCGTGTGTGATTTTTATTTTTTCAAGCTATACAACAGCTACAAAAGTAATAGAGAAAAGAGTAATTAAGCATGAATTGATGAAGAAAATTGGTATAAAAACAAACACGATTGTCAATCTAACTTTAGCTGAATGTAGTTTAGCAGCCCTAATTCCAGGATTAGGTATTGGAGCCATTATAGGTTTCTCAGTGTTGAATAGATTATTCTCATTATTATCATATGCGGCAGAACCATATTCAACATATACAATTATTTATCCAGGAACGGCTCTCATTATTTTCTTTTTGCTAATACCGTTTACATTGTATTTGAGCTTAAACTGGAATCTAAGAAGAGAATTCAGAAGATATGCACCAACACAAATGGAGTGATAAAATGATAATATGTAATGATCTTGCGAAAATCTACTCAGATCCAATTACAGAAGTAAGTGTAATTGCACTCAGAGGAATAGATATAGAGGTAAAAAAAGGAGAAATTGCTTCAATCGTTGGACCATCAGGAGCTGGAAAATCGACACTCATCAAAATACTCTCAGGTTTAGAAGTTCCCACAAGTGGAACAGTTTTACTACATGGAAAAAATCTGAATGATTTAAGTGAAAGGGAGATGCAAAACCTTAGATTTGGGAAAATAGGCATACTTAATCAGTATTTGAATAGTAATTTGATCCCTCACCTGACAGTCAAACAACACATTCTTCTACCTATGAGGATGAGAAAAAGGGGGTTAGAAAAAGCTAAACAAGAAACAAAAGAAATAATGAAGAATTTAAATATCTTGGAACAAGGTGACAAAAAAGTTACAAAAATCTCAGGAGGAGAAGCAATTAGAACAAGTATTGGTGCGCTATTAGCTCAAAAACCAGAAATAATTCTGGCGGATGAACCAACAGGACAACTTGATACAGATAATACAAATCTTGTGATTGAAACATTCAAAGAATTAAACAAAGATCTAGGGACAACAATTCTCGTTGTAACTCATGATCTTCGTTTTCGAAATGCTTTTCGCAAAAGCTATATACTTCGTGATGGTAGACTTGTAGGTATTAATCAAGATATAGAACGAGCAGAGCTGGACTTTCTTCTGAAACCAATTGATTCAACTCTTCAATCAACACTTGATAGATTTCATTTTCTTAGAATTCCAATGTCAATTATCACTGATACAGGAATTAGCTCCTTAGCTGAATTCAGCATGCATCCATCGAAGAGATTTGCAGTTATGTACAACCCACAAGCTATTTCAAAAGATGAAGTTCATAAAGTTCTCCGAAGATCTGACAGTTTCTATGATGATGAAGATGATGAAACAATTTCAGAACCAATAGAAGAGAAAGGTAGAAAAATTACTTTCGATCAAGTAAGCTTTCTATTCGAAAAAGAATTCCTACCTCCAAAGAAGACTCTTCCTAACATCATTGAAGTTAAGAGATTATCTAAAGCTTTCTCATTTGATAATAAGGTCCAACACGTCTTACACAAAATATCTTTCAGCATTAGAAGAGGTGATTTTGTTATTATTGCTGGTAAAAGCGGTGTTGGAAAGACTACTTTGCTGAATGTTATCTCAGGTGTTGAAACGCATGATTCTGGATCTATAATCATTGATGGTGCGGATGTTTCAGAAATGAAGAGATCTAATGTTTCAGATTTTAGATTTAATAATATTTCAATGATATCTCAGATGAACAATTTATATAGTCAGTACTCTGTTGCAGATAATATTATTATTCCAAAGATATTTAGTAAGAAAAAGAACAGACTAGAAGAAACAGATTTGTATCTCATGGAAGATTGCGAGATCAAACATAAAGTCAATCACTATCCTGTTGAGCTTTCAGGGGGAGAAACTCAAAGGGCAGCTCTAGCAGTAGCATTATCAAGAAGAAATCCTCTATTATTTACTGATGAACCAACAGCTAATGTTGACAGTAGGATAGCTCGAAATATTGTTTCGTTGTTGATGGAAATTAACCAATTTCAAAACACAACTATTCTTATGAGTACTCACGATCTCTCTTTAGTTAGAATTGGTTTCAGAGTTATAAAGCTTGAAGATGGAAGTATAGTAGACGACTTTAGAGTAAGTAAAGATAATCTAAAGGAAATTGTTGAAGAATACTTCAATGTGGAAATAGAATAAGAAGTTCTAAAAATCAGAAGAAAGCATCAAACTCTCATTTTCCATTCTGATAAAGAACTAGCAGAAGTGGATTTAACTGACATAGAAACCTAGATATTCAAATTGCAAAAGCTGTTTTGGATGGTTTTAAAGCTAAGAATTAAACAGTAATTAGATTAATTTGAAAAAAAAAAAAAGAGTTGTAAAAATGCTCATTTATTTAGGATATTCGAGTTTCTTACCAAGAAGAACCCACACCCAATCAACTAGCCATCCTATTCCAAGAAGTCCACCAGTACATAGCCATATAAGACCTGTTAACATGTATCCTTTATAGAACCGATAAATACCGAATTCTCCTAGAAAGAAGGCTAATAAGAAATCTAATAATTTAACCATTTTTTATCACCATTTTAGAGATAAAATATCTCACTCAATAATTACTTCGAAGTTATTTATAAAACTTTGTAGAACAAATTTATATATCACTGGAAATACATTTTGTTTGGGAATGAGAAGAAAATAGATTGTTTAGAATTAGTGTATAGCCTTGGTGAATACTATTTGAAAGATTTGAAAGATATACAAATCATGAATTTTTTGTATTTAGCAAAAAAGTTTATATTTTTAAGAGATGATTATTAGTAGTTACATGAATCAAAATTAGCAGAGTATATTCTCTATAAAATCAACTAAAATAAATATCTAACGGGTATAGGAAAAAAATGAAGAAGAGAGTTGGAATTCCAAGAGCATTGCTTTATTACAAATTTGAAGCGATGTGGAAAACGTTTTTTGAGGAACTTGGAGCAGAGGTCATTGTTTCTCCTGAAACAACTAAAACTATCAAAGATTTAGCAGTTAGATATGCTCCTGATGAAGATTGTTATTCCACAAAATTATATTTTGGACATTTCATCTATCTTAAAGATAAAGTAGATTATTTCTTCATACCAAGATTTGGTAGTGATCATGAAGTTAATGTTGGTTGTCCTAAATTCATTGGTCTTGCCCAGGTCTTAGAATCTCTTTTCCCTGATTTTCCTGAGATTATTATGCCCTATTATTCACAAGCCAAAGCAAACCACGGAAAGAGAAGACTTCTTAGAATTATCTTCCAAGTTGGATTCAAATTTACTTACAGTCCTCTAAAAATTCTTAAAGCTGGAATAAGAGCTATTAAGGCTCAAAGAGTGTATGAAGAACAATTGCATATTTCTGAGCAACAGTTAGAAAATTGGATAAAGTCTAAAATTATTCTCAATGAAAAACCAAATCTGGAAAAGAGAAAAAAACCAATGAAAATTGCTTTAGTAGGTCATCCCTATGTTTTAAATGATAGTTTGTCTAATTTAGATATCAGAGAAAGTTTATCACAAAGGGGTGTAGATATTATCACTTCTCTACAGATGCCTAGAATTACAATTGAAAATCAAATGGAAAAACTTGATTATAATTTGTATTTTAGTTATGAAAGAGAGATTCTTGGAACAATAATGTATTTTCTAGAAAACAATACAATAGATGGAATATTGCAACTAGCTGTGTTTAGTTGTGGTCCAGATTCAATTGTTTTAGAACTAGCTTCGAGATACTCAAGAAGACAACCTGAGACTCCATTATTACAATTAGTTATAGATGAACTATCATCTGAAGTAGGATTTAGTACACGAATAGAAGCATTTCTTGATATGATCGATAGGAGGAATTAAATTGCCTTTTACTTATCCCCACTTTGGATCTTTAACATATGTTTTCGAAATACTTCTTAGAGAACTTGGAAGAACAGACATTATGGTTCCAAAAAAACCAAGTAGGAAGACTTCTGAACTCGGATCACGATATTCACCAGAATTCGTTTGTACACCCTTCAAGTTAACTCTTGGAACTTATATAGAGATGCTAGATTTAGGCGCTGATGAACTCGGAATTGGAGGGGGGAATATGTATTGTCGTTTTGGTCTTTATTGGCCTGTTCAGAGACTCATTTTAGAAGACCTAGGTTATGATTTCAAATTTGTTCCTATTCCAATTTATGATAAACCACTTGGGCTTGTTAAAACATTACAAGCTGCAAGCAACAATTGTACCGTTTGGGAAACAATTAAAGCTTTTAGAACCACCTGGATCAAGACTAGATTCATTGAGTTGGTCGACAAGCTACATTTCAAATATAGGACCTTAGAAATGGAAAAGAATCAAGCAGATAAGCTCGCAGAAGAAGCTCACAGAAAGATTGTTGAAATACAAGGATTAAGAAATTTAAGGAAATATGGTAGAAAACTTCCCGAGTTATTCGATAAAACTATTGAAATCGATCAGGAAAAAAAGAAAGCTGCCTTAAAGATTGGTGTATGTGGAGAGATATATGTAGCTCTAGAACCTACTTTAAATCTAGATGTTCATAGAAAACTAAATGAATTAGGAGTAATTACTAAAAACTGTGTTTCTTTTGGAATGCTTATAGATTTTGAACGAAAAATCAATCCATTTATAACCTTGCCTTATCAAAAAGCTCGAAGAGTAGCTAAACCATATATTGGACAAAGATGTGGAGGAGAAGCTCAAGAAAATATAGGAGATATAATTCTCTACAAGAAGAAAAAATGGGATGGATTGGTTCACCTATACCCCTTTACTTGTATGCCTGAAATAATTACTCGAAGTATAGCTCCTCAAGTTAGCAGGGAGTATGATATGCCTTTCTTATCGTTGGTTGTTGATGAACATACAGGGGAAACAGGATTTCAAACAAGATTGGAAGCTTTTGTTGATTTATTAAGCAGAAAGAAGGAAAAAACGCTAGATTGAAAAAATAAGTTTTGAAAGAACCCTCTACATAGATTCTAAATATTTTACCTTTTCATTTTCTTCTAATATTTTGGTTAAAAATTCACTATCTAGAAACTGTTCTTTATCTTTATATCCATTAGATATAGCCTTTTCTAGAAATTCTGTAGATTTTTCTTTGTTTTCAATAGCTGCATAACAGCTACTTATCCTAAAATATACACGTTTAATGGGAAAATCACTATTAATATAATAAGACTCTTTAAAATCAACTGTCTAATCGTGAGAAGCTTCAATGATTTGATTGTAAAAATCAATTGCTTCAGGATAATTTTCATCCATTCTAGCAAAATAAGCTTTGATAACCCAAAGATCTACTTTGTTAAACACATATGAAGCTTTTCTGTATTCCATTATTCTTTCAAAACCGATTTTTTCAGCTGTCTTAAATGACCCAACATTTCTTTGTGTACAATGCCATCCCACAGACTTGTATCTTGCAAGACAATATTCAGCTGTAGCTGATCCAACAATGGATGCAAAACCCCTTCTTTGATATTCTGACTTTGTAGCTATACCTACTTCAATATCATTTGTTTCTGTAAGATATTCGGTTGTACACCATGCAACTATTTCATCATCCTCTTTTACTAAATAAAAACCCCTATTTTCCTTCAAACCTTCTTCTAAGGGTTCCCAGTTTTCTAGAATTTCTCCTATCAACCAATCAAAGTTTTTGAGATAAGTTTTTCTTAGAAGAGTTAAATCAACAGGCTCTACTGAGTAGCCTTCAGGAATAAGATTCTTCCAATCTTCCTGCTTAAGTTTTTTTATCTCATAATAATATCTGTCATAATGGAATGAATCTTCCAACATCATCGGTAAGTTTAATTCCCACTGATCGTTGCTAAAATAGAAATCAACTTCACTGAAATTTCTCTTCTTATATTCAGAAATTAGTACTTCATGAATGTAATTTCTAAGTCCTTGATTAAATTCTTCGTTGTCAGCTCTTCCTCCAACAAATAATCTAGGTGGTACAACAATAACTGCAGTTTGTGGGTCATTGGTATCATCAACTAGAACTCTTTTTGTTATAGGCGTTCTTTCAAGATGACTTCTAAAACTATTAACATAATCTCTATCTTCAAATAGATGCCTAATTTTCTTGTAATCCTTTTTCTCTAATTCTTTAATCATTTTTATCACCAATCACTGCAATCATTGAATTTGCAAATCAAAGATTCTAAATTCTAAAAAGTCATCAACAGCTTATATTAGAAGAAGTCAGTTATTCTTTTTTGTCTATAACGTCTATATTCATTCCCTATCTTACTCCATAATATCCCTTCAGCTTTCTCAGGAGTTGAGGGAATGCCATCGGCATCACGTTGAATTATTGACTTAACATCTCTATAACCTTGGTATGAAAATCCGAAATTTAGTACAACCTCATTAGCCGCTTCTCTTACTTCTTGCTTATTATAATGTAGAGCAGCAGTTAGAGGAGTAATAGCTTCAGGATCTTTAAGTTCCCTTAGAGCTGTAATCAAAAATTTTGCAGCAGGTTCACCTATTTTTTCTAGAGCATAAACAGCATATTCTCTGACGATTACGTCTTCTTTTTCATCTTTGAGTGTGTTTATCAGAGGTTCTATAGCGCGTTTGTTACCTATTTTTCCAAGAGTTTCAACTGCGCAGACTCTAACCTTGCTCTGAGAATTGCCCAATTCAGCAATTAGTTGTGGAACAGCATTAGAGCCAATCTTTGCTAGAGCTTTAGAAGCAACAAAACGGATATCTTTATCCTCATCTTTGAGTGCAGTAATCAATGGATCAATAATTGGTTCACCAATCTTGATAAGAGCATTGACTGTTTTTGAAATAATTCTGGGATTCTTGTTCTTTAGCTCAGAAATAAGAGAAAGAACATCGCCAGTATTTTCAAATTTCTCTATATATTTATCTACACTCATGATAATTCCTGCTTAGGATAAAGGTTGAACCGACAATATTATGTTTTTTACAACACCTATATAAAGAGATTCCCCCGTTTATATATTTAGTATATAATATGAAGGTAACATTTTATATTTAAGAATGAGAAATACATTTTTGTTTGAGGGCTAACTGTATGTCAGAGGGTACAGACGAAATTCTTGAAGAGGTGGAAAATCTCTATAAAGACGGAAGATTTGCAGCTGCACTAGAGAGAATAGAAGATACTCTAGAAAATCTTTGGCATGAAAATTTTAATCCAGAGGAGATTTTAAAGTTCAACATTAAAAAACTGTCAATTCTAGTTGCAGCTAAAGAATTTGATGGTGCCCAATTACTATGTGAACAACTGCTGGAAGATATCGAAGAACTTGATATTAGCTTTTACCATATTGATATTCTTTTAGAAAAAGCACTAATTTGCAGTAATATCAGACAAAGTGAACTCTGTGATGATAATCTAGCTCAGGTAGAAGAAGCATTAACGCTATTCAAACGAGGAGGTAGTGAGAACTATATTAGAAGAAATGCCCAGTTTAATATGGTTAAGGGTATTCACTATGTCTTAACTAGCAAATTCTTTGAATCAATTGATTTCTTTGAAGAGAGTTTAAAGGAGAACAGAAAAATTCCAGATTTATATGGAATCGCTGATAGTCTTTTATGGACTGGAAAAGCACTTTTCAACTTAGGAGAATATGATACTGCTAATAGTTTTTGGGATCAAAGTTTTGAAATATTTACTGATTTGGGATATAAACGTCCTCTTGCAGAATATTATGTGAGTAAAGCAGGAATGTTCTACAATCAGGGAATTTTAAGTCAAGCTTTAGAAACAGTAAGTAAATCTCTGTTAATATTTGAAGAATTAGAAGATGAAGCCTCACTTGCCTTAGTACACCATAGAATGGGCTACATCTACAAACATTCAGGGAACCAAGAAAAAGCCCTTGAAAATTATTTAAAGAGCAAGACGATTTATGAACGCAAGAATTTAGTTCACGAAGAAGCAAAAGCCATTCTTGATATTTCAGGAATAAATCGTGATATGGGAGATTACGAAGTTTCACTGAAAAATTTGAAAGAATATTATCGAATTAAGGAAGAACATAATGATCAAAATGCTATAGCAATAGCTTTGTACGAAACTGGAAAAATATATTCCCTCAAAGGTGAATTAGATGAAGCAGAGGAAAATTACAGAAAAGCATTACCGATTGCTATTGAATATGAAAGATTGGAAACTCTAAGTAATTTATATTATGCTCTTGGAAATCTATCACAACAAAAAGGTGATCTGGAAGGTTCATCAAAATCCTTTCTTCAAAGTTTACAATTAAGAGAACAGATAAAGAAGGTATATCTTGTCTCATATTCACTTAAGAGTTTGATTCAGATCAATCTAGACTTAAAACTAAATAAAATAGCCGAAGGATTTCTGAAAAAATTACTTACTCTATCAAAGGAAACTGAGAACCAGAATATTGCACAATTATACAGATTATCAGAAGCCTTATTTCTAAAAAGAACAGGAAATGAAAGAGAAATCCAAAAGTCTGCAGTATTTCTTGAACAATTAGCAAAAGAAGAAGTAGTAGACTACATGATTACAATTGAATCTTTACTTAATCTAACCGAAATCCTAATTTGGGAGATGTGTAAAACTGGTGAAGAGAGTCTTCTAGAAGAGGTTAGTGATCACCTCAATAACCTTGAAAGTATAGCTAAAAGACAAAATTCTTTCGCTTTACTTGTTGAAGTAATGCTTCTTCAAGCTGAATTTGCTCTTGTTGAACTTAAAGTAGACGAAGCTCAAAATATTTTAACAGAAGCACTAGAAATAGCAGAAGAAAAGGGTATTATAAAAATAGCAATAAAAATCTCGAATGAGCATGATAACCTGTTAGATCAAATAGATTTGTGGGAGGACTTCACAATGAAATTGCCCACAATAGCAGAGAAATTAGAATTATCACATATTGAAGATAGACTAAAACAAATAGTAGGAAGAAGATCTGCCTTAGGACCTGAAGTCGAAAGTGAATCTGAACTTCCAGTAATGTTTCTCATGCAATCACAAGATGGAATAATCCTTTATTCTGGATATTTTGACGAGAATTTGGGGGAAAGAATATACGATGAAGTACTATTAACAATCAAGAATACTTTCTCTCCTTCAGTAGATAAGAAGCAGGTGAGAGTAAAGAATAAGGAATTTACATTTTTAATTGATGAAGTAAACAAAATTTATGTTAGTTATATTTTCATAGGTAAATCTTACAATGGGATCAAAAAATTAAACAAATTTATTGAGATTGTTGATTCAAATAAAGATATTAAAAAAATGATTGAAAATGCTATTCGAAGCAATCAATCGCTAAATTCTGAAGAAAGAACTAGTTTATCAAGCTACATTGAAGAAATTTTCAGCAATTGATTAGCACTCAATATTTAATTGTAAAAAAAAAAATTCTATGTTCTAAATTTCTTTCTTTTCACATATACTGCAATTATAACAATGAATAAGAGACTACTAAAGGCAAAATAGGAAGTAGGGGTTGGAGTTGGAATTGTTTCTTCAGCTATCCAAGTTATATTTATTCTTTGGGAAATTCCTTCAGAATTATTTGCATAATATGATTTAGTATCTAAAGTTGTGATTGTACTAGTATAATTGACTGAAGATTCATAATCGGTATGATTTAAATAAACAATATTTCCACAACATGGAAAATTAGATAAATCAAAAAACCCAAAAGGCGCAGTTGTATCATTTACAAGTGTATCTATTTCAGGATGTTCTTTATTAGAGGAGTCCGGATGTAACGGTAATGGTCCCCAACACTCTTGATCGTCACAGAATAAGAATCCTCCTCCTCCACCAGCACCACCTTGTTTGAAGGTTGGAAATGGAGATGGAGCTATACCATCGTTAGCAGCAATAATTTCTAAATAATTATGTAAACCTGTTACATGATTAAAAATATCGTTCGCATTAAAAGAAAAGGTAACAAGATGGGAGGAAGATGAATCTAGTACAGTGTCTGTTATATCAGTACCATTCAGCAAAATTTGGTAACTTTCTATGTTTGAATCATCTTCAATGATTGAACCAAAAAGTTCACCTGTTGCATTATATGACGACACGTTTAGAACTATTGAAGGAGCAGAAAAATCTATGACATCGATAGCATTAGGTTGTACAATTACACCAATTTCTTCCATAGATATAGTATCCTTTGGAGTAAATAATACAAAAAGAAATATAATACATGTGAGTGCGATTATTTTTCTCATAATATTAATTTTAACAGTTCATAATACTTAAAGATTGTCGTCATAAGTCATTAAATAAACAGATTGAGAAATCAACCATTATTTTGAGGAAATTCACAATTTTTATTCCTTTTTGACTTTTTTTAGCTTGATTTCGAAAATAGTACCTTTGGGTTTATTATCTTTGACTTTTATGGAGCCTCCATAGGTTTCAATAACAATTTTTGCTAAAAACAATCCCATCCCACTTACTCCCTTATCTGTTCCTCTGTATCCTTGTTGAAAGATTTGCTTCTTATCTTCTTCAGATATTCCTTTTCCATTATCACTAACAGAAATAACAATCTCATCGTTTTGCTCCTCAATCTTTACTTCAACATCTATCCCTTTACCTGCATGCTGGAATGCATTTTGTATGAAGTTAAACAATATCGGGTAAAGTAATCTATTTGCATTAACTTTTATGTTAGAAGGATATGAATGGATTGTAACATTGTCAAAAGATTCAGCTACATTGTTAATTATACTAATTTCTATTGGTTGAATTTTAAGAGATTCTAGTAATTTTGATTCAGATTTGAGAAGATCTAACCTTTCAGCTACTGTATCAACTCTACTCACAGCTCTTTCTAGAAATTCGTGTTTATTAGTTTCTTCAAACAGTTCTATTCCACTCTGAATTACAACCAGATCATTTAACAAATCATGACGTAATAACGAAGTTACTGTGACTAAATCTTTAGCAAAAATGTTCATTTCCTCATACAAAGTTTGATATTGTTTACGTTCTTTCTCTATTTCTGAAATCGTTAAAGGTTTTTCATATTGTTCTATCATTGTGATAATTCCAACAACAAACAACGCATAACACACATTAATGAAAAGATCAGGAACTGTTCCAATATCATATATACCTTTTGCTAAAAAGTAACTTTTGGTCGAATCCCCAGCTAATTTAAAGAACCATGCTGCTCCTACAGTTATCCAAAAAAGAGGTGAACGCACTTTCCAGTTTAAGTAAATGAAAGTTAAAGCTATTGCTAAGATATCTAGGTCAATTATTATAAACACTATCCCAAATACTAAGCTGAAATAATCCTTTGCTGCTATCATTGCTGCACTGTATGCTGTAATTAAAGGAGAAACAACTATAATTAAAAAAATTGTAACAAAGATACTTGATAATTTTACTCTTCTTGGTATATGTTTCTCAGCTTTTCTGATCTGACTGATTAACAAGACATACAAAGGAATTATTGCAATAATAGATATAATGTGAATGAAAATATCCAATAGAAGAGTATTGGTAATTGTAATATATGCTAAATTTGAGTCTAAAATATGAAGAAAAGCCAAAGTCTCTGCCACCATAAAAAGAAAAAGAGTTATCGTCAAAGGAATCAGGTATTTTCGGTCTAATCTTTCTTTTTTAGTTATCAGAATTAAGGCAATAGTTACTGCAATAATCAGCATAGATATCTTAAAAATTGGCATGAAGTGGTATTTAACGATTGGTTCGAGGAAAATAGGTATAATGGCAATTACTAGAGAAAAACCGGCTATTATAGAACTAAGATTCCTCATCAAAATATTATTCTCATACAAAGTTTTAACTTTAAGCATGAATGCAATGCGAAATGTGTAATTTAGAAATATTAAAATTGTTCAATGTACAGAACTGAACTGTGAGAAAGAGAATTAATAGTTTAATTGGGTCCACCGTTTTTCTTCTACTAATAGGTCTAGGTGTTGTCTTACCTTTAGTTCTAATGAGAGGTGACCACAATTATATTGAAATCGAGTCTGATAAAGATTTCAACAACTATAAATTTAAGGGAACAGGTTCAGCAGAAGATCCCTTTGTGATTGAGAATCTAGTGATTGAAAATCAAGTGAAAAGAGGCATATCAATCTCTAATACTAAAAATTATTTTGTAATAAGAAATAATCGACTGGTTGAAAATCTGTATAATGGAATTAGATTAAGTAATGTGGAAGCTGGAACAGGTAAAATATACAACAACACAATTATTGGCCACAGTACTGGAGGGGTTTATCTTACTTTCAGTGATGATGTTGAGGTTTATGATAATTATTTCTACAATCTAGCAATTCAAGCTTTAAATGAAGATAATTAGCTTCTTTCTTTTGGCAAATGCTTTTAACCTTAATATGATTGTTACATGTAGTGATTCTATGTCACAAAAAGATAAAGAAATACTGGATGCTATCGAATATTCGCTATTTATGTCTCCAGGAGTAGAAGGAGTTATTGATAAATATAAACATGAATCATTGAAAGGTTATATTTGTCCAATGGTAGACTTTGAGGAATTAAATCGTGTAGGTATGTCACGTTTACCGGAAGATCAAACTGAAGAAACAATCAAAGAGGTAATAGCTAGTTATAGTTCCTTAGGACTTAAGTCAATTGGATGGATTCTTTCCCCTCAATCAGAACCTTCTAATCTAAAAGAAAAACTAGAGAACTCTGGTTTCAAAAATGAAATACCTATACTGGGGATGGTACGACCACTCTCTGAACAACTTGATATCGAAATAACAGATGAATTTGAATTTAAATCTTTCAAACATGAAAAAATTGCTGAATTAATACAATCACCTGAAATACAAAAGGTTTACGAGAAGGCTTATGGAGCTCCAGAGGGTTCAGGTCAGCTTTTCAATCTAATGGGAAGTATGTTCTTAGGTTTAGATTACACTCTCTATGTAGCTTATGAAAAAAATGACAACAAACCTGTAGCATTTGGATCACTACTATCTATACCTAATTCAAATTGTGCTCTTTTAAGTGGAGCAGCAACTTTACCAGAATATAGAAAAAAAGGTATCTACTCTGCATTTTTGAAAATGAGATATAATCAAGCTAAAACTGAAGGGGTTGAACATCTAATTGTTCAAGCTAAAGAAGGAACTTCTGCACCAATAGCAGCTAAAAATGGTTTTGAAAAAGTTTGTGAATTACCCTTCTATGTCTGGAGAGCAGAAGAAAGTGAGTAATGTAAACAAGTTTTTTCATACTACTCAACTTCTTTTTTTTCTAAATTAGATATTTCTGAATTGTGATGCTGGACTGTATTAAATATCTTAATTTTTCAAGATGTTTCTTAAGTTTAAGCTGAAAGTCACAAAATAGTTTTATACTATTCCAAAACCAAATCATTATGGCTAGTAGAATCATCTCTTTTGATATCCTTAGAGGGTGGGCAATAATTGGAAATTTAATGGTTCATACTTTCATGTTAGTAAGTCAAGTTGAAGGTATAGCAGAAAAAACCCCCGAGTTATTGGATACCTCAGGATACATTATGATGGGCTTAATCATTGTTTTTGGTCATTGGAGAGGATTGTTTCTGTTAATTAGTGCATGCGTTCATATGCTAATTATGAACATGAAGCTCAGAAGAGGGATAAAAAGAGAGGTGATTTTAGTTCAAGAACTTATGAAAGGGATGCTTCTTTGGTTATGGGCAATGTTCTTTTATGTTTTTCTTGCACAATGGCAGTTATCAAAGGAATGGGTTGAAACTGGTACTTCTTCCATTGAATGGCAAAATATCTATCACGCAGATCAATTTGCAAATATCGCCTGGGCAATAATGATATCAGCAGTATTATTTTACTTCCTAACCTCAAATGAGAAAACAAAGAAACCATTAGTGATGTCAATTGTATTTGCAATAGTTGGATGTTTGTTTATCTTCCCTGCACCAGCAGCTTATGAAGCTGGAAATATTTTCTGGGGAGTTGATTTACATGGAGGAGGTCGTCTGAGCAAAATTGGTGATAAAGGATGGTGGGATTATATTCTTCGCATGTTAGGAAATAATTTTCTAGCAACGGAATCACCATTGATGCCTCATTTTGGATATAGTGTAGTAGGTTCAATCCTAGGAATCTACATCTCTCAGGATAAGAAACCTAAGAAAGATAAATTTCTTTTATGGGGTTATGGGCTTGCAGGTGCTTCTATTGTCTTTGGTGTTATCTGGTTATTCGCAGTAGATAAGATTCCAGCTAATCCATTTGATTTAGTTATTTTTCATGCTCATCCAACTTGGTTTGTTTTTGTAACGATTGGAATGTTAATGTTTGTAGTAATTGGATTGATGCATGGACATGAATATAATGAAGGAGTTAACTGGGAAAGGAGATTGAAATGGTCACGATTCAGCAGAAGAGTGGGATTTTTGTCTCTATCAGTTTATTCCTTTGCATCATTACAAGCTGTACTTAGGGTCATATTACACTATATCTTTCCAAATCAAGGATTTAGAACTATGTGGGGATTAAGTACGGGGATGACATTTCTGCTTATTGGAATTGAAATCTCTGTGTGGTTCGGAATAATGTGGCTATGGGAAAAGTGGAACTTTAATTTATCTTTAGAATGGCTGTTCGCATTAATTTTGAAAAGACCTTCTCAACGGAAGCTGAAAGATAAACCAAAACTATTTGGTGACTTCTTGGATGTGAAAGGTAGAGTAATTAATGTTACTCCTGAACATTGGGTGGAGAAAACAACAGAAATATCGGCTAATAAAATAGAAAAATAGAGGTTGATTCCTCATTTTTTAATTCATTAAGAAAGGTACTCCAAACGCAAAAGGTATGACAAATATTATCCCCCATAATAGCAGCCAAACACCTATAGGTGCCATTATTTGTAGAACTAGACTCTCTCTAGCTGCTTCACGTTCAGTTTCAGATACTCGACTATCTGCAGAGCTTTTCGCAGTAGGAATATATCTACCTGCAGTAGCAGCACCAAGTTTATCTCTACCTGCTAGAAGAAAAAGGCTGAGTGCTATCATACCTATTCCTATTTTCCCACAAAGTGAAAGTGTACCTATCCAGTCTCTAGTAACAAGCCACACAATTAGAGGAATTAAGAGATAAACTATAGACCATACAATACCAGCAATAAAAAAATATGTAACATCTTTTCTACTAGCTGGAGATTTATCCACCTTTTTTGTTGAAATAGATTCTTCAGCTAGCTTTTTTCTAAGACTTGAATCTATTGTTTACCCTAGAATCTGAATCTTCTATCTATAAATAGTTTTTGCGAATATACGTTAAAAGAATCTGAACTCTATTGTTCATTCATTGAACTATATTCTTCACTAATGAGATTGTAAGCTTCACTAATCTCATCTTGCAAGACTCTTTCTCTATCTCTGTAATATTCTGATAGATCCCATTTCAAAGACAGAATTTCCTTAAAGCTTAAATCGGTAATTTTTTTTTCAGCTATTCTTCTATGTATTTCGTCCATAAAATGATTTTCTGGAAGCTGACTTTCTTCTCTTATTCCTGGACAGGAGAAATCTACTTCAATAGTAAAATGATTGTTAGATACCTTATGTATCATAAAAGGGTAACTAAAACAGCTTAGAGGTTTACTTTCATGGATTGTACATTTACCTTTTTTATTATCTTGAAAAACACAGACTCCTTTTTTTTGCCTTAGAGCAAGTTGAAAATCAATAATATCTCCTGATTTATTCTTTAGATAAATTATAGGATAACAAAACTCTTCGATTCTTTTGTTAACTACAGATGAAATCTCGATTCCTTCTTCTAGAGAGAGAGAAACTAAATTTGAAGGAAAGCATATCCTTTTTGCAGTAAATAATTCTTGGAAGGGTTGCTCATTTTTATTTGGTATAGGGTTAACTGAGTAGTTACTAGGCAATTCACAAAGATTGCAGAACAAGCAAGAAAAACTGACATTTGATGAAAACATAGATTCAAACAATATATTGTCCTTTAATGCTTGTTCTCTTTTTAGAATATAATTTTCTACTTTGAAATTTAGGGAATTTTTCTCTAAAATCTCATATAACTGATTAAGAATTTCGTCAACTAGAATATCTCCAAATTGTGAAAACGTTCCTCGAAAAACTCTTTCGTTTCTTGGTTTCATTTTTTTTAAACTGTACAAATCATCCCAGATTAATGATCTTGTTGTATCATCCTTTATTAAAACAATTAACTCAAGAGAAGAGTTTACTTTAATACCGTCAATTCTTCGTATGATTACATCAACATCTATAGGAAGTGTTAGATCTTTCCAGTAAGTATCGATTAGGTTTCTATCAGTTTTTTCTCCAAGTCCTATACTTATGCCAGTTTTCAATAACTTCTCATTGATTATTCTAAGAATATAAGGAGAGTAGTAGAAGGATTCTGGTTGCAGATTCTCTCCAATCAACAATTTCAGAAGATCTTCTTCAGCTTTTTGCTGTAATCCTTCATCAATTAGAAGTCTGGTCATAATTTCAAAAGACTAGAGTGATGTTCAAAATAATAATTTTTCCTATGAAAACCATAAAAAAAGAGAAAGTGAGTAACTCTTATTGGATTCTTATCTATTACTCTATTTTCTTGTAACAATCTGGACAATATATAGGTTTGTTAGTTTTTGGCTTGAAAGGTATCAATATCTCCTTATTACATGTCCTACAGGTAGTTTGATGCATCCTTTTGTTTGTTCTATATGGACCTGGTCTATCTCCAAATCTTTCAACAACTTCACCATTAGTTACCTGTTCAGATTCAACTTCTAGCATTTGGTTTTGAAAACACTCTCGGCAGAAAACAGGCTTAGTCCCTGTGGGCTTGAAAGGTACCTGAGTTTCTTTCTTGCACTTAGCACAAATTGCAGTATGAAGTTCAACGTTCCCTCTCTCTGATGATCTTCTGTCAGATGATCTTCTGTTTCTATCTCCAGTTCTTGCTGAAGACCTGTTAGACGACCGATAACTTGGTTTACTCCCAGAACGACTAGGAGATCTTCTTTCTTGTCTAGATCTATCTTGTGGTTTTTGATCTTGAAAACATTCTCGACAATAAACAGGCTTAG